>NZ_JRJY01000037.1:0-46249 GCF_000801015.1 Aeromonas sp. ZOR0001
ATCGGCAGCCACCACCAGCGGGGTGTCTTCGGTCACGGTGTTGCTGTCCGGCGCCACGACCGTCGCGTCGTCCACTGGCTTGACGGTGATGTTGACTTTGGCACTGTCGGTATCGCCGTCAGCGTCCTGGGCCACATAGTCAAAGCTGATGTCGCCGTTGAAGTTCTCGTCCGGCTTGAAGGTCATGCTGCCATCGGCGGCAATCTCCACAACACCGTTCTTGACAGGAATGCTCTGCGCACCGCCCGTCAGTGCGATGCCGTTGATGGAGACAATCTTCAGACCACCATCCGGTGCCTTGTCGTTGGCGAGCAAATTCAGGCTCACCGAGCCATCTTCGTTGACGGTGTACTCGTCATCGACCGCATCGACCGGGTCATCAATATCAACGCTGCCATCGTCGGTCGCGGTGCCGGTGTTGCCGGCCGGATCGGTCACAGTGGCGGTGACGGTATAAGAGCCTTCCGCCAATGGGGTGGTGACATCCACGCTGTAGCTGCCGTCCGGCTGTACCGTAGCGGTCAGGGTCTGCTGGTTGCCGTTGGCATCGGTCACGACCAGGGTAACGGTACTGCCCGCCGGGGCATCCGTCGTACCGGTAATGGTCGGGGTGGTGTCGTTGGTGTTGTCTGGGGCGTTCACGGTGATGGATGGTGGAACGCCATCAAACAGGATATCGTCCTCACCACCAAGGGCATCCCCTATGGGGGCTGTATCTGCGGGGTTATCGGTATCAAACCCGGCTTCGGCAATGGTTGCATCACCGATACGGTCGATGGTAACAAAACCGCCGTTGCCACTGGCACCGGCTACGCCCCCAATACCGCCACCACCGGCGGCAGGTGCACCGCCTGCGGCAGAGGCTTCAAAGGCCTGAGTCGGGTCAGCCCCACCCAAGATCGCCTGTTGCAAGGCATTAATATCATCAGGTGTACCTGCAGCGCCGTTTTGCGCCAGCTGGGGAGCATCCCCCTCTTCGGCAGGCTCACTCTGCTCGCTGGCTGGTTGCACATTGAACGACTGTCCGCCGCCCATGAAACTGGCGCCATCCGGCGACACGATCACCGCCCCTTTCGGCAGCACATCACCTTCAGCCAACAGCTTCCGGCTGCCATCTGCGGCAACCAGATAAATTTGTCCTTTGAGTTGGGTTACGGTTACGCCCTGTTCCAAGGTAACGGCATTGGTGATCATGTTCTCTCCTGAATCCTGATTTGAATGCAATAAGCCACAGCCTACTTTGCAGACTGAGGGGAAAAATAACCAGCTCGAAAATTCGAAAGGATAGACCGATTTGAGGCTGAACTGTTCAGCCAGACAGAAGTGTGTAAAACGAGGTTGCGAGAATGGTAAAAACCAAAACTATCAATAAATTACAGAATAATGACGAGAGCATGACAAGGCATGCTCCCGTCAAGATTAACCCTAGGCTCCCGCCCAGAGGATGATAGCCAGCAGCTGTGGCGAGATGATCCGCAGGAACATCACCAGCGGGTAGACAGTGGCGTATGAGAGCGCACTGGCGCCACTGGTCGGGTGCATGGCGTTGGCAAAGGCCAGCGCGGGAGGATCTGTCATGGAGCCGGCCAGCAAACCACACAGGGTCAGATAGTTCATCTTGCCGTAGAGGCGCGCCAGCACACCGACCACCAGCAGCGGGATCAGGGTGATCGCCATGCCGTAGAGCATCCAGGCCGGGCCATCACCGTTGATCAGGGTATCGACGAAGCCAGCACCGGACTTGAATCCGACCACCGCCAGAAAAAGTACGATGCCGATCTCCCGCAGCGCCAGGTTGGCACTGGGGGGCATGAACCAGTAAAGCTTGCCGATGCTGCCGATCCGCGACAGGATCAGCGCCACCACCAACGGCCCGCCCGCCAGACCCAGCTTGAGGGCGGCCGGGAAACCGGGCAGGTAGAAGGGGATGGAGCCGAGCAATACGCCAAGGCCAATCCCGATAAATACCGGCAACATCTGCACCTGCTGCAGCTTTTGCTGCACGTTGCCGACCACATTGGTCACGGCCTCGATGGCGTCGAGACGGCCAACCAGGTTGAGGATGTCACCAAACTGCAGGCTGGTCTGACTGGTCGGCACCAGTTCGATACCTGCCCGGTTGAGACGGGAGATCACCACGTCATAGCGCTGTTTGATGTCCAGATCGCGGATCTTCTTGCCAAGAACCTGCTCGTTGGTCACCACTACTCGCTCGACGCGCAGATCTGTGCCCCGGGTCGAGAGCGAGGTCTCCACCTCCTCCCCCAACACCAACAACACCTTGTGCAGCGCGTGACGCTCACCCACCAGGTGCAGCAAGTCACCCAGTTCGATACGGGATTCCGGCCGTGGCACCATCAGCTCGTCGCCCCGTTTGAGCCGTGAACAGATGACATCAGACTCGTCGAGACTCGGGATCTCGCTCAGCATCAGGCCGTGCATGTTGGGATTGCGCACCGCGATGTTGATGGTCTGCAAGCTCTCCTTGGTTTTACCGGTTTGTAGCTCGAACTGGGCGGCTTCATCGTCGATCTTGATGCGAAAGAAAACCCTGACCAGCCACATGGTGAGCAAAATGCCACAGATACCAAACGGATAGGCAACCGCATATCCCATCCCCATCAGGCCGGTAGAACCGGGCGCGGCGCCCAGCTCGGCCAGGATCTGCTGGCCCGCACCGAGGGATGGCGTATTGGTGACGGCACCGGAGAAGACCCCCAGAATGACCGGTAACGGCACATCGAAAAATTGATGCAAGCCAGCAGCCACCACGCAGCCAAGGATGACCAGCAAAGCGGCAAAGGCGTTGAGTTTGAGACCCGAACTGCGCAATGACGAGAAGAAACCCGGCCCGACCTGGATGCCGATGGTATAGACAAACAGGATCAGGCCAAATTCTTGAATAAAGTGAAGCGTTTGTGCATCCAGCGCGAGATCGGAGGCGCCTGCAAAGTGACCCACTATGATGCCGCCGAACAGCACCCCCCCTATTCCCAAGCCAACGCCATAGACTCGCCAGTTTCCCAGCCAGAGTCCTAGCACTGCCACCAGCGACAACATGCTGATGGAAAGCGCGATTTCACTCATTTCGTGCATCCTTTGCGAATTGAACTGGCCCTAGCTTGTCAGCAAACGCTGATGCCAACTGTGTGATACCGCACGAATTTATCCTTTTACGCGCTAAAAATACCAATTAAGGGCTAGTTGCAAGACGTTAGGCGACGTAGCCGTAAATGGCCATAAAGTGACAAACGCTGCCACCCAGCACAAAGAGATGCCAGATGGCGTGGTTATAGGGGATCTGCTTGGCCACATAGAAAATGACCCCGAGGCTGTAGATAAGGCCACCGAGCCCGAGCAGCAGCAGCCCCTCACCGGCCAGATGGATATAGAGCTGATAGATGACCACCAGCGACAGCCAGCCCAACATCAGGTAGGTAAAGAGCGACAGCTTCTTGAAGCGGTTGATAAACACCAGCTTGAACACCACACCAGCCAGCGCCAGGGCCCAGATCACCACCATCAAGCCCTTCGCCAGCGGCGTATCGAGCGCCACCAGCAGGAAGGGGGTATAGGTGCCGGCAATCAGCAGATAGATGGCGCAGTGATCAAACACCTTGCACCAGCGTCTGGCCCGCCCTTCCGCCATGCTGTGATAGAGGGTAGAGGCGAGATAGAGCAGCACCAGACTGCCGCCATAAAGGCTGTAACTCACCAGCGCCTGCGTGCCCTGCCCCCATCCCTTGATGAGCAACAACACCAGCCCGACAATCCCCAGCAACAATCCCGCACCGTGACTCAGCCGGTTTGCCAGCTCCTCTCGGGGGGAGTAATCCATCACACCACTCATAACAGCGACTCCACAATAACTGTGGCTCACTCTACCCAGCGCCATTTCGGAGTACAAGTGTTCGCTTAAAAAATGGAGTGGCTGTCACCTGCCAACCTTTGGTGTATGCTCTGCCGCCGATGCCCGAGACAAGCGGCATTGACGCCTAACCCGGTGACCTGGTCTGGAGAACCTGATGAAGTTGACTGAGCTGTTTGCACAAGCGGATCCCGCCTTTGGCGAGGCGATGAACACCTTGCTGGAGAGCTTCCACCACTCCGACGACAGTCAGGCCCCCTATCAGCGCGACCTGTTCACCCATCAGCTCGACCAGTCCCGCATGCCCGCCAGCGGCTGCTCGACCGAAGCCTATCTCGCCCGACTGGCCACTCTGGTACCCGGCGCATCCCATCTCACCTCGCCACGCTACATGGGTCATATGACGGCACCATTGCCGGCCTATACTGCCGAGCTCTCCCGTCTGGTCGTGATGCTCAACCAGAATCCGATGAAGATGGAGTCCTCCCGTCTGCTCAGCTTTCTGGAGCGGGAGGTGCTGGCCAAGCTGCACTGCCTCATCTATGGCCGGGACGATGCCTTCTACGGCAAGCAGATGCATGCCAAGGATGCCGCTCTCGGTGTCATGACCAGCGGCGGCACCATCGCCAATGTCACAGCTCTCTGGCTGGCCCGCAACCGCGCCTGTGGCGACAACCTGTTCGCCCTCTATGAGCAGGGCTATCGCGGCGCCGTCATTCTGGGCTCCCGGCTGATGCACTACTCCTTCGACAAGGGGATGGATCTGCTGGGACTGGGCGCCCGCAGTGTCTGGCGCCTTGAGACTGACGAACAGAACCGGCTCAGTCTGGCTGCGCTGGAGCAGGCGCTGATCCAGTGCAAAGAGCAGAAATTGAAAATACTGGCATTGGTCGGCGTGGCTGGCAGTACCGACTTTGGCTCCATCGATCCGCTGCCAGAACTGGCGGCCATCGCCGAGCGCGAGCAGATCCACTTCCACGTGGATGCCGCCTGGGGTGGCCCGACCCTCTTCTCCCCCCGCTATCAAAACCTGCTGGCCGGAATAGAGCAGGCCGACACAGTCACCCTGGATGGTCACAAGCAACTGCTGGTGCCGCTCGGGACCGGCATGCTGCTCTGCCGCCAGCCCGACCTGATGATGGCGGTCAAGCGAGAGGCGCCCTACGCTATTCGCGCCACCTCGTTCGATCAGGGTCGCTTTACCCTGGAGGGCACCCGCCCGGCCAATGCCCTCTATCTGGATGCCGCCTTCCAGCTGTTCGGCCAGCAAGGCTATGCCGACCTCATCGAGGCCAACTACGACCGGGCCCGACTGATGGCCGAGCTCATCACCAGTAATCCGGCCTTCGAGCTGATGTATGCTCCGGTGATGAACCTGCTCTCCTACCGCTGCATCCCGCCCCATCTGCAGGGCAAGGTGCTGGATGAAGCGGCCAACGAGCAGGTCAACGCCTTCAACGTGGCGCTGCAAAAAGCCCAGCGCGCCGAGGGGCACAGCTTCGTCTCCCGTACCCAGCGCGCCGTGGTGCGCTACGGTGCCCAACCCCTCACCCTGCTGCGCGCCGTGCTGCTCAACCCCCTGATTGAAGAGCGCCATATCCGCGACCTGCTGGCCGATCAGCAGCGACTGGGGATCAGCATTGCTCGCCAACTGTTTGGCGACAGCGCGGAACCGGCGTAAAAATGAGCGGTCTTATTCATTTGCCGTTGTCCACCGTGCAGGTAGACTGGGCAAAATTTGCAGGCCATCTTTGAGGACTAGGCGTCAGAAATGAAGCAATTTATTGAATTTATTCCACTTATCGTTTTCTTTGCGGTCTACAAGTTCTACGACATCTACATGGCCACTGGCGCCCTGGTGGTGGTCACCGGTCTGCAGCTCGCCTACAGCTGGATCCGCTATCGCAAAGTCGAGAAGATGCAGCTTTTTACCTTCCTGCTGGTCGGCTTCTTTGGCGGTCTCACCGTGTTCTTCCACGATGACACCTTCATCAAGTGGAAAGTGACAGTCATCAACGCCCTGTTTGCGCTGGGGCTGCTCATCAGCCGCTATGGCTTTGGCAAGAACCTGATCAAGCAGATGCTGGCCAAGGAGCTGCAGGCACCCGACGCCATCTGGGATCGGGTCAACCTCGGCTGGGCCGGTTTCTTTGCCGTCTGTGGCCTGCTCAATCTCTATGTGGCCTTCAACCTGCCGCAGGAGATGTGGGTCAACTTCAAGGTGTTCGGCCTGCTGGGGATGACGCTGATCTTTACCCTGCTCAGCGGTGTCTACCTCTACCGCCACATCCCTGCCGAGCAGTTGTCCCAGCAAAAAGACGAACCCAAAAAGTAACCCTCATCAGAAAAGGATCCTCTCATGTGGTATCTCATCTACTCCGAAGATGTCCCCGATAGCCTGCCACTGCGCAAGCAGGTTCGCCCTGCCCATCTGGCTCGCCTGCAAGCCCTGCAGGATGAAGGCCGCCTGCTGACCGCCGGTCCCAACCCGGCCATCGATGCCGAGGATCCGGCCGATGCAGGCTTTACCGGCAGCACCGTCATCGCCGAGTTTGCCTCGCAAGCGGATGCCAAAGCCTGGGCCGATGCCGATCCCTATGTGGCAGCTGGCGTCTATGCCAAAGTGACCATCAAGCCGTTCAAGAAAGTCTTCTGACCCAAAGCGCATAGCTAAATAAAAAGGCCGGACTGGAAGTTCATTCCAGTCCGGCCTTTTTGCATCCCGATATCTCGTTTATGCCTTGGCGACAAACCAGGGATTGAGGATATCGGGCTTGTTGTAGGCAAGGGGTGAGCCATCGAGCTGGGTGACGCTGCCACCGGCCCCCTCCAGCACAGCCTGCGCCGCGCCGGTATCCCACTCGCAGGTGGGGGCGAGGCGCGGATAGAGCTCGGCGCCCCCCTCGGCGATGATGCAGAACTTGAGGGAGCTGCCCATAGAGACCAGCTCGATCTCGCCAAAAGGTGCCAAGAAATCGAGGGTCGCCTGCGACAGGTGGTTGCGACTGCCCACCACTCGCCACGCCTCTCCTTCACGATGAGGCCGGGTCTGGATAGGCTCACACTTGCCATCGGCGATACGCCAGGCGCCTACTCCTTTGCCGCCATACCAGAGCTTGTCCAGCACAGGGGCATAGACCAGCCCCCAGCGCGGCGCCCCCCCTTCAATCAGCGCGATATTGACGGTGAACTCGCCGTTGCGGGAAACAAACTCCTTGGTGCCGTCGAGGGGATCCACCAGCCAGTAGCGGGACCAGCTGTGGCGCGCCGCCATCACCTCGGCCCCCGACTCCTCCGACAGCACAGGGATATCGGGAGTCAGCCGTGCCAACCCCTGAACGATCACCTCATGAGCCCCCTTGTCGGCAGCGGTAAGCGGGCTCTCGTCGCTCTTGTACTCCACCGCGAAGGGCTGGCTGTAGATGGCCATGATGGCCGCTCCCGCCGCGCGGGCGACAGGTTCAAGGTCGGTGATATCGGGGTGGTACAAGGGATGATCCATAACAATCTCGTCCAACTCACAGGGTCAACCAGTGTAACCCTTTCGACATCAACTGCTTATAGCCGATTGTGCTGGGTTATTACTGCGCGGGTGCCGCCCTCGCTTGAACAGGGCCTGAAATAGCAAAGGACGCCGCTGCGTCCCTTGTTATTTTTGGCAGCCTGTCTCAGGCCGCCGGTCTGGTGAGTCAGATCCCCTGACGGGCTTCCTGCATCAGCAGGCGCATATCGCTCACGGCTTTAGCCAGACCATCGAAGGCGGCACGACCGATGATGGCGTGGCCGATGTTGAGCTCATAGAGCTCGGGGATGGCGGCGATGGCCTTGACGTTGTGGTAGTGCAGGCCATGGCCGGCATTGACCTTGAGCCCCTTGCCAGCGGCATAGGAGGCGCCGGCGGCGATACGCTTGAACTCGGCGTTGCGCTCGGCATCGGTGGTGGCATCGGCGTAACGGCCGGTGTGGATCTCGATAAAGGGGGCGCCACTCTCGGCAGCTGCATCAATCTGGATGGGATCGGCATCGATAAAGAGGGATACCTGGGCACCCACAGCAGAGAGGCGGGCAACTGCGTCAGTCACCTTGTCCAGCTGACCGGACACGTCCAGACCGCCCTCGGTGGTCACTTCGGTGCGCTTCTCCGGCACCAGACAGACGAAGTGGGGCTTGATGCGACAGGCGATGCCGATCATCTCTTCGGTCACTGCCATCTCCAGGTTCATTCTGGTCTGGATAGTCTGACGCAGGATCTCCACGTCGCGATCGGTGATATGGCGGCGATCTTCACGCAGATGCACGGTAATGCCATCGGCCCCAGCCTGTTCGGCCACGAAGGCGGCCTGTACCGGATCCGGATACTGGGTGCCACGGGCGTTGCGCAGGGTGGCGATATGGTCGATGTTCACACCCAGATAGATTTCACTCATGAGAACTCCTTGAAAGGCTTCATCTGTTGACTGCGCGGTCAGCGAATCACCCCGCGCCAATATCCGTATGTCTGTAATCTATGTCAGCCTTGAATGCTGGCTTTGCGTTTTAAAAACAGCTCCCGGCTCTTTAACTGGCGTTTGCCCAGATAGGGTTGCAGTGCCAGTCGGCTGAAACGTTTGGCCGCCTGCAGCAAGGGAGGGGTATCGAAACGTCCCTCGGCAAAGGCGAGCAGGTGGGCACCGAGAAACAGGGTACGGGGATCCGGCGCCCGCTCGCAAGCAACAAAGCCCAATTCACGCTCGAAGCCATAGAGCAGGGTCGGCTCGATGGGCGACTCGTCGTCCGCCGTGTATTCGAAATCCACCGCATACCCGAGCGCCTGCAACAGCAGGAACTCGAAGCGACGCAGCGGCAGCTCCGGCGTCTCGCCGTCGGCCAGCGCCATGATGGCACGGGCATAGGCATCGAACACTTCAGGGAACGGGGTGTGCGCTTCCAGCAGGTAGTAAACCAGCTCGTTGAGATAGAGGCCGTAGAAGAGGCGATCGCCGCCGAGACGCAGGGAGTGATCCGGACATTCGACCTGGGTGAGGTTCTTGAGATCACCCTTGCCGCGCCAGGCGATGGTGAGCAGGGTAAAGGGTTGCAGCAGCCCCTTGAGAGGGGAGCGTGGCCCGCGAGAACCGCGAGCCACCAGAGTAAATCGGCCACTATCCTGGGTGAAGACCTCGACCAGCTGGCTGGTCTCCCGATAGGGCCGACTGTGGATGACGAAAGCCGGGGTCAGCAATCAGTCGTCGCCATACCCGAGGCTGCGCAGGGCGCGCTCATCATCAGCCCAGCCCGACTTGACCTTGACCCACAGCTCGAGGTGCACCTTGTTCTGGAACAGACGTTCCATATCGAGGCGCGCTTCGGTGCCGATGGTCTTGATCTTCTCACCCTTGTTGCCGATGACCATCTTCTTCTGACCATCGCGCTCGACCAGGATCAGGCCGTGGATGTGATAGAGGCCGTTCTCTTCCACCTTGAAGCGCTCGATCTCGACCGTCACCGAGTAGGGCAGCTCCTCGCCGGTGAAGCGCATCAGCTTCTCGCGGATGATTTCGGAGGCCATAAAGCGGGAGGAGCGGTCGGTCACGTAATCTTCCGGGAAGAAGTGGACGTTTTCCGGCAGCAGATCCTTGGCCCACTCGCGGATCTTCTCCACGTTGGTGCCCTTTTCGGCACTGATGGGCAGAATATGGGCGAAGTTCATCTGTTGGCCCAGCCACTCGAGGTGGGGCAGCAGATCTTCTTTCTCTTTGACGTTGTCGATCTTGTTGACCGCCAGCACCACAGGGCACTTGAGATTGCGCAGCTTGCCCAGCACCATCTCGTCGTCTTTGGTCCAGTGGGTACCGTCAACCATGAACACCACCATGGCCACATCCCCCAGCGAACTGGTGGCGGCACGGTTCATCAGACGGTTGATGGCCCGTTTCTCTTCAATGTGCAGACCCGGGGTATCTACATAGATGGTCTGGTAGTTATCCTCTGTGTCGATCCCCAAAATCCGGTGACGGGTGGTCTGGGGCTTCTTCGAGGTAATGCTGACCTTCTGGCCAAGCAGCTTGTTGAGCAGGGTGGACTTGCCCACATTCGGGCGGCCCACGATGGCGACAAAGCCGCAATAGGTAGTATCTGTCATGACAGTTTTTCCAATGCTTGCTGCGCCGCGGCCTGTTCGGCCTTGCGACGGCTGGTGCCGACCCCGACGAGGGGACCATCCAGACCTTCCACGTCACACTGGACAGTGAACTCCTGGTTGTGTGCCTCGCCCTTGACGTTGGTCACGGTGTAGGTCGGCAGGGATTTGCGGCTTCCCTGCAAAATTTCTTGCAGACGGGTCTTGGGATCTTTCTGCTCGATGCCTGGCTTGATCTCTTCCAGGCGGCTGGCATACCAGCTCAGCAGCAGTGTCCGCACCGTCTCAAGATTGGTATCCAGATAGACGGCACCGATCACCGCCTCGACCGTGTCGGCCAGAATGGATTCGCGGCGAAAACCGCCGCTCTTGAGTTCGCCGGGGCCGAGGATCAGGTGATCACCAAGGTCAAACTCCCGGCCCAGTTCGGCCAAGGTCTTCTCGCGCACCAAGGTGGCGCGCATCCGGCTGAGATCCCCTTCCGCCGCTTGCGGGAAGCGGTGGAAGAGATCGTCGGCAATCACCAGACTCAAAATCGAGTCACCCAGAAATTCCAGTCTTTCATTGTGACGGGAACCGGCGCTGCGGTGAGTCAGCGCCCGGGTCAGTAGTTCCAGATCCGCAAAGACATGCCCGAGACGGGACTGCAGTCTGTTCATCTTGATATTCATTTACTTGATTCCGCCAATGCGGTTGAAGCGCACACCTGTCGGTACCCAACTTGGCAGCAGGGAGCCTTCTTCGCGCTCGAATTCAAAACTTATCCAGATAGCGACCGCCTTGCCGACCAGATTCTGCTCGGGCACAAAGCCCCAGAAGCGGCTGTCGGTGCTGTTGTCGCGGTTGTCCCCCATCACGAAATACTGGCCTTCCGGTACGACCCATTCGTCGGGGTAGGTGCCGGGCTGGCGATAGTAACGGCCAACCATGTCGGGCATCAGCGGATTGCGCAGGGTCTCGTGGGAGACATCACCCAACTGCTCGGTATAGCGGTCAAGGGGGATCCCCATCTGGGTAAATTCGCCTCTTTGTTCAAACTTGACGTCGAGCTTCTTGAAGCCCGGGCACGTTTTCCCTTCCTGCTCTTCGCACTTGGGCCGGATCATCAGCTCCTTGTTGCGATAGATGACCCGATCACCCGGCATGCCGACGACCCGCTTGATGTAGTCAACGCGCGGTTCAAGGGGATACTTGAACACCACCACGTCGCCACGCTTGGGCTCGCCAGTCTCGAGGAACTTGGTGTTGGTCACCGGATCCCGCAGACCGTAGGCAAATTTTTCCACCAGGATGAAGTCGCCCACCAGCAGGGTGGGCATCATGGAACCTGACGGGATCTGGAACGGTTCAAAAATGAACGAACGCAGGATCAGCACAAAGGTGATGACCGGGAAGACCCCGGCGGTCTGCTCAATCCAGACCGGCACGGGGGCCACCTTGGCCAGGGTCTTCTCATCCAGGTGGGCACCGCCATGGGCACGAGCCACGGCAATCTTGGCGGCGCGCTGCTTGGACCAAATCATCTTGTCCAGACACCAGATAACACCGGTGATCGCGCAGACCACCACCAGGATCAGGGAAAACGTGCTTGCCATCTATTAATCCTTTCCGACGTGGAGAATCGCGAGGAAGGCTTCCTGCGGCACGTCGACACGGCCGAGGGACTTCATCCGCTTCTTACCTTCTTTCTGCTTGTTCAGCAGTTTCTTCTTACGACTCACGTCACCACCATAGCACTTGGCGGTTACGTCTTTACGCAGAGCCTTGACGGTGCTGCGAGCGATGATCTGGTTGCCGATGGCCGCCTGAATAGCGATATCGAACATCTGGCGCGGGATCAACTCGCGCATCTTCTCCACCACCTGACGACCGCGATACTGGGCGTTGTCCTTGTGGGTGATGATGGCCAAAGCATCGACCCGCTCACCGTTGATCATGATATCCAGACGGACCATGTCGGAGGTTTCGAAACGCTTGAAACCGTAATCCAGCGAGGCGTAACCACGACTGGTGGATTTCAGACGGTCGAAGAAGTCGAGCACCACTTCCGCCATCGGGATTTCATAGGTCAGTGCCACCTGCTTGCCGTGGTAGACCATGTTGGTCTGCACGCCACGCTTCTCGATACAGAGGGTGATCACGTTGCCCATGTACTCCTGCGGCAGCAGGATATGACACTCGGCGATCGGCTCGCGCATCTCCTTGATGCTGGTGATGGCAGGCATCTGGGCCGGGCTGTCGATGTGGATGGTGGAACCGTCGGTCAGCTCGATCTCGTACACTACGGTCGGCGCCGTGGTGATCAGATCCAGATCGTATTCACGCTCCAGACGCTCCTGAATGATCTCCATGTGCAGCATGCCGAGGAAGCCGCAACGGAAGCCGAAGCCCAGCGCAGTGGAGCTCTCCGGCTCGAAGAACAGGGAGGCATCGTTCAGGGAGAGCTTGTCGAGGGCGTCACGGAACGACTCGTAGTCATCGCTGGAGATAGGGAACAGACCCGCATAAACCTGCGGCTTCACCTTCTTGAAGCCGGCCAGCGCCTTGTCGGCACCGTTCTTGGCCTGAGTCAGGGTATCGCCCACCGGCGCGCCGTGGATGTCCTTGATACCGCAGACAACCCAACCTACCTCGCCGCAACCCAGACCCTGGGTATCCACCTGCTTGGGCGTGAAGATACCGATACGATCGACACCCCACACCTGACCGGTGCTCATCACCTTGATCTTGTCGTTCTTCTTCAGAGAACCGTTCTTGATCCGCACCAAAGAGACAACGCCCAGATAGGAGTCGAACCAGGAGTCGATGATCAGCGCCTGCAGCGGGGCATCCGGGTCACCTTCCGGCGCCGGGATCTTGGCGACGATCTCTTCCAGCACCAGATCAACACCCAGACCGGTCTTGGCGGAGCAGCGCACCGCATCGACCGCGTCGATACCGACGATGTCTTCGATCTCCTCGGCAACCCGCTCGGGTTCTGCGGCCGGCAGGTCAATCTTGTTCAGCACCGGCACCACTTCCAGATCCATTTCCATGGCGGTGTAGCAGTTGGCCAGAGTCTGTGCCTCAACCCCCTGGCCGGCATCCACCACCAGCAGCGCCCCTTCACAGGCCGCCAAAGAGCGGGAGACCTCGTAGGAGAAATCCACGTGGCCCGGGGTGTCGATAAAGTTCAGCTGGTAGGTGTTACCGTCTTGTGCCTGGTAGTTCAGGGTCACACTCTGTGCTTTGATGGTAATGCCGCGCTCGCGCTCCAGATCCATGGAGTCAAGCACCTGAGCCTGCATCTCGCGGTCGGACAAGCCACCGCAAGTCTGGATCAGACGGTCCGACAGGGTCGATTTACCGTGGTCGATGTGCGCAATAATCGAAAAGTTACGAATGTGTTTCATCGAGCAAGAGTCACTCAAAATTAGTTAAGGTCAGTTATGGAGGCGCGATTTTACTGGATAACCCGGCTGACGGCCATTCTTTAGTCGCCAGCGCCAGTGAAATAGCGCCTGTTCGGTCAGGGGAGGATGCGGACAGGGACGATAACGCCGAGCATCTGCGGGCCGTAGCGCCCCTGATCCAGGCGGTTGGAAAAGTAACGAACCAGTAAAAAGCCCAGCACGCCCCCCAGCAGGCAACAGAGAATGGTAATCCTCTCCCCGCCCGAGAGCAGCGGCGCCAGCCAGAGCTGCCCCAGCAAGGCGCCGGCCAACAGACAGAAAAGCGGCAGCACATAGACCAGCGCAGCCCCGCGCAGCAGACTCTCCTGCGGGATACCGAGCCTCACTTGCTGGCCAACCCGCACCTCGGCGGTCAGCCTGACCCGCAAGCGGGGAGCTTTCAGGGGAAACGCCTTGGCCACGGTGCCGGTACCGCAGTTGGATTGCTGCTGACAACCGCTGCAGGCGGAGCGACGCTCGCACTCCACCCAGGCATGGTCACCCTCAATGGCCACCACGGTCGCCAGCTCTTCACTCATCTCATTCACGGCAACACCTCGGGTTCACACAATCAGGGGATCTGACCACGACTCGCCACGCTCGGCAAGCGGGGGACAACCCCGCATCCCCCGTTACTGCACCGCTTCGTTGCGGGCCAGCGGCTGGACCGACTCGGCGATGCGCTTGGCGGTTTCGGCAGGCACCTCGCCGACCACGGTGATCTCGACCCCCACCTCGTTGACATAGCTCACCAGCGAGGTCGCCCCCTGGCGGATCAGCTGCTGGCGCACCGCCTGCTTGGGATCCACCCGGGAGACATAGACTGAGAGATCCACCAGCCCGTCGGAGAGCATCATGTAATCCACCGGCATACTGGTGGTCACCAGCTGGTGCCGGTCTTGCGACAGCACCTTGAAGCCATCGGGCAACCAGGTGATCTGCCAGTTCAACTGCTGTTGCGGCGCCGGATAGGCATCCTCCAGCGCCAGCGCCGGAGGCTGCTTGCTGTTGGCCAGCTTCACCAGCCAGGGGGCCGGTTTGCTCTGCAGATCCAGTTCGACACCGAGTACCTGCTCCACCAGATTGCCTTCCCGCTCGACCATGTCGATCCGCAGCAGCAAGTGGCTCTGCTCGTCAATCCAGAGCACGAAACCATATTTATCGGCCTCTTTAGGCACCAGCCTCACCACCTGTGCCACCACACCGGCAACCCGGCTGCGACCGGCCAGCACTGGATCATAGCTCTCCAGCACCTGCGCCAGCGGCATCTTCACCAACGTCGACCAGATGCCGGGGAAGCGGGCATCCTTCAGGGTGTAGGGATCGTGGCTGTTTTCAAAAAAGGTGTATTCATTCTGGCGCTGGAGATACTCGATCGCCTTGCCGTCGAGGTAACTGAGGTGGGCCACTTCCTTGCCGTTGATGATGGCATGGCTGATCCGGATCGGTTCAAGACGCCCCTGACGGGCCTTGACCATGGACAACTCGAAATTCTGTTGCTGCACGGCACTCTGCATCTGCTGCAACAAGGCCTCGGCCGACTTATCGTCGGCCGAGGCCTTGGCACTGATCAGCAGGAGAGAGGCCAGCAAAATACGGCTGGACTGGCGCACGTTTGTATCCCTGACAATTCGTTATTGTTGGATCTGTCTGTCTTGCAACAGGCGCTGCTGCAACTGGTGGTCACGCAGGAAGGCGTTGATCCGCTCCCGCTGCTCCTGCATCTGCTGTTCGGTCAGCCCCTGCTGACGGGCACGGGCACCATCCTGTTGCGGATAGTGAACACTCACAGGTGCAGCACTGCCACCGATTGGAATGGTATTGAGAACCGGATTGGCCGGAACGCCATCCTGCCCCTGATACTGCTGCACTCCGAAGATAACGGCAGCGGCCACAGATGCCGCAATGGCATATTGACCCAGTTGCTGACCGACACGGCGGAACAACGGAACCACATTGGAATCAGTCTTGACCGGCGCAACGGCTGGTTGCAGCACGGGAGCCGTCTCGACCGGCTTGGGTGCCAGTATGGTGTGCTCATCCTCCAGCGCAGCCATAATGCTGTCACTGAGATCCAGTTGCAGATTGACCGGCAGGTCACCCCGCATGGCATCGCCGATCAGGTGGTAACGACCCCAGGTATCTTGCAAGTCGGAGTCCATCTCCAGCTCGTTCAGTACCTCTGCGTCACTCAGGTCACCATCCATCAGGGCAGAGATTTGCTCTTTATTTGCCATAAGTTAACCCGTCTTTCCCCAGTTAATTCTCGATCAGAGGTTGCAGCTTTTTATCGATTGCTTCCCTCGCCCGGAAGATACGGGATCTGACCGTACCCACTGGGCAATCCATGATTTCGGCAATCTCTTCGTAGCTCAGCCCTTCCAGTTCGCGAAGGGTGATAGCTGTCCTCAGGTCTTCCGGCAATGCCTCTATGGCTGAAAACACGGTGCGTTTGATCTCGTCAGTCAGCGCCAGGTTTTCGGGGGTTGAGACCTCTTGCAAGGCTTCACCACCACCATAAGACTCCGCTTCGTCAGCCTCCACATCACTGCTGGGCGGCCTGCGCCCCTGGGAGGTGAGATAATTCTTCGCCGTGTTGACGGCAATTCGGTACAACCAAGTGTAAAAAGCACTTTCGCCACGGAATGTCGGCAATGCACGGTAGGCTTTTATAAAGGCCTCTTGCGCCACATCGGGCACATCACCGGGATTGTTGACATACCTGGCAACCAGGTTGACCACCTTATGCTGGTATTTTTTTACCAACAGGTTGAAAGCTGCTTTATCGCCGCGCTGGACCCGTTCAACCAGCTGTTCGTCCAGTAGATTCTGGTCGCTCATCAGAGCCGTAAAACCCCCATCAGGTTATCGTTTTTCTTTTCCGGCCCTTCCTAAGCGCACAAGTTCAGACAGGGAGAATCAGAGAAAGTTCGCTTCAATTGAAAAAAATGTGATGCAGGCTGCATCCTCGCCCTCGCTTGGGCTACCATGGTGCCAGTTCTTAATCCAGGCCAATGATACTTATGAAAGCAAGTGTTGAATACCTTTGCGATGTACTGATCATTGGCAGCGGTGCCGCTGGTTTGTCCCTCGCGTTGCGATTGGCAGACCACGCCAAAGTCCTGGTTCTGAGCAAGGGGCCCATCAGTGAAGGGGCCACTTTCTATGCGCAAGGAGGCATCGCTGCCGTTTTCGACGAAACCGACAGCATCGAATCCCACGTGAGCGACACGCTCAACGCGGGCGCCGGGTTGTGTGACCCGGCAGTGGTCGAGTTCACCGCTCGCCACGCCCGCGAGTCCATCCAGTGGCTCATTCAGCAAGGGGTCCCCTTCGATCAGGAGGAGAACGCCGACGGCGAATCCCAGTACCACCTCACCCGGGAAGGGGGACACAGCCATCGCCGCATCTTCCACGCGGCGGATGCCACCGGCAAAGCGGTGCAACTCACCCTGATCGATCAGGTGCGCGCTCACCCCAATATCCAGCTGATGGAGCGCTTCAACGCGGTCGACCTCATCACCACCCGCAAGCTCAACCTGCCGGGCAACAAGGTGCTGGGGGCCTACGTCTGGAACCGCAACGCCGAGCAGGTCGAGGTGATCCGTGCCCGTTTCGTGGCGCTGGCCACCGGTGGTGCCTCCAAGGTCTACCAGTACACCTCCAACCCGGATGTGAGTTCTGGCGATGGCATCGCCATGGCATGGCGGGCCGGTTGCCGGGTGGCGAACCTAGAGTTCAACCAGTTCCACCCCACCAGCCTGTTCCACCCGGACGACCCCAACTTCCTGCTGACCGAAGCGCTGCGTGGCGAGGGGGCCTATCTGCGCCGCCCGGACGGCAGCCGCTTTATGCCGGAGTTTGACGAGCGGGCCGAGCTGGCACCGCGGGATATCGTCGCCCGCGCCATCGACCACGAGATGAAGCGGCTCGGGGCGGATTGCATGTATCTGGATATCAGCCACAAACCGGCCGATTTCATCATCAAGCACTTCCCGACCATCTATGAGCGCTGCCTTGCGGTCGGCATCGACATCACCAAGGAGCCGATGCCCATAGTGCCGGCCGCCCACTACACCTGTGGCGGCGTGATGATCGACAACAACGGCCAGACCGATATCCCCGGCCTCTATGCCATCGGCGAAGTGACCTACACCGGTCTGCACGGCGCCAACCGCATGGCCTCCAACTCCCTGCTGGAATGCGTGGTCTATGCCCATCAGGCGGGGGCCGATATTCTGGCCAAGCTGCCGATGAGCGTGGAGCCGCCGCGCCTGCCGGTGTGGGACGAGAGCAAGGTGGAAGATTCCGACGAACTGGTGGTGATCCAGCACAACTGGCACGAGCTGCGGTTGATGATGTGGGACTACGTGGGGATAGTGCGTACCAACAAACGCCTCGCCCGCGCCAAGCGCCGCATTGACCTGCTCAAGCAGGAGGTGCAGGAGTACTACGCCAACTTCCGCGTCTCCAACAACCTGCTGGAGCTGCGCAACCTGTTGCAGGTAGCCGAGCTTATCGTCAACTGCGCCCTGCAGCGCAAGGAGTCTCGCGGCCTGCACTACAACCTGGATCATCCGGATATGCTGCCGGACTCCAAACCGACTGTGCTGACCCCGGAGCGGGATTAATCCCCCTTCCCGCAAAGCGTTGCACCAATCAGTGACCCCGCCCCGGCGGGGTCACTTGTTTTCAACCGCTTTTCAGCCACAAAAAGAGTACCGCTAGCCACATGGCAGCAGCTTATCGCGATAAATCAGCACATGGTTATCACGGGAAGCAGGCGTCAGCGCCGGGACGGCAGAAAGTGGATGGCTCGCGCCAGCAGGCGGTAATGTTCGGGGGGAAGGGCATCGGAGAAGAGCCACAGTTGCCGTGGCGACACGGCGCCACTCTCTTGCGGATCGGGACAAAGCGCTAGCCTGAGCACACCGGGCAGAATGCGGCTTTTCTTGTCGAGCTGATAGCGACGACCTTGCCACTGTAGCCACTGGCCATCCCAGACAAGCTCGAACGGGGGCGCGGCGAGGGAGCGCCAGCTCAGCCAGAGCGCCACCAGCCAGACGGGCAGCAACAGCGCCCACTGCCAACCGGCAATCAGGCCAGCCACCGGCCAGAGCAGCAACAGAAAGAGGGCCACCAGCAAATATTGCTGATGGCGGGAGGGGTGAACTGTCATGATCACCCGCTCCACGGTATTACCCCTGGCGGTCGTGGCGCGCCTGATTGCGCTCCAGGATCATCGGGATCATGGCGGCAAATGCGGGATCGGCAGGGACACCATGACCCATGCACCATTTGAACAGATCCGGATCGTCGCTCGCCAGCAGGCGGATAAAGGTCTGCTGATCGGCTTCACTCAAGGCGTCGAACTCGTGTTCGAAAAAGGGCATAAAGATCACATCCAGCTCGAGCATACCGCGACGGCAGGCCCACTTCAGGCGGGATTTTTCAACTGGGCTCAACATGGCACTCTCCTTACAAAGACCGGGGGATGGTACCAGCTGGATTTTCCGGCTGACAAACATTAGTTACGTCTTTACCATGCAGCTCACATACTTTCTCTCTGGAATACCATCGTGAGCCTGCAACCACCTGTTTTTCCTGCCGAGCCGACCCGCTTCCCCCTGACCAAGCTGGCCATCACCCGTATCAACGGCCAGGATCGCGCCAAATATCTGCAAGGTCAGGTCACCTGTGATGTCAACGCCCTGCAACCGGGGCAACAGACCCCGGGTGGCCACTGTGATCCCAAGGGCAAGCTGTGGAGCAATTTCCGCCTGCTCTGCCTCGACGACAGTCTGCTGCTGCTGACCAGCCCTTCAGTGTTGGAACGTCAGTTGCCGGAGCTGAAGAAATTTGCCGTCTTCTCCAAGGTCGAGATCGCCGCAGACGAACGTCACGCTACCGGGATCGCCGGTACGGGCAGCGATGGCTGGATCGCCGCGCAGTTTGGCCTTCTGCAGAGCGGTCTTATCGACGGCGGCATGGCGGTGAAGATTGAGCAGGATCGCTGGCTACTGGTGAGCAATCAGCAAGCCGACGCCCTGCCACAAGGTGACGAGTCACTCTGGTGGGGGCTCGAGATCAAGGCGGGCCTGCCACACATGGAAGCGGTGCATCAGGGGGAGTTCATCCCGCAGATGCTCAACCTGCAGGCACTGGACGGCATCAGCTTCAACAAGGGCTGCTACATGGGGCAAGAGACGGTTGCCCGCGCCAAGTATCGCGGCGCCAACAACCGCGCCCTGTTCCTGCTGGCGGGCACTACCGGCGAGCAGGTCGCCAGCGGCGATACCCTTGAGCTGCAACTGGGTGACAACTGGCGCCGTAGCGGCATGGTGCTCAACGCCTGGCAACAGGCCGGGCAGGTGTGGCTCACCGCCGTACTGCCGAAAGATACCGAGGCTGACGCCCTATTCCGCCTCAAGCAGGACGAAGGCTCCCGCCTCACCCTGCAACCCCTGCCTTACGCCCTGACAGAGTAAGGTCGGCTAGCGAGGCACCCGCGCCAGCAGTGCCTCCTTCAGCCAGCGCCCCGCCTGCCCCAGCGGGCGGGCGCGATGCCACTGCAACTCCAGCGCCAGTGCGTGGCTGGCGATAAAGTCCGGCTCCAGCACCACCACTTCACCCCGCTTTAGCGGTTGATGCAGCAGAAATTCCGGAATGGCGGACCAGCCAAGACCCCGCTTGACCAGTTCCAGCACCCCGAGATCCCCCTCGACCCACCACACCTGAGCCGAGATGCGAAAACGCTGGCGCTCGCTCCCTTCCCGTCGGCCGGTGACCATCAGCTGGCGTGCCCCCTGCAGATCGACCTCCCGCAGCGGCTGCTTGCGCGCCAGCGGATGATCCGGTGACACCACCAGCGGCATGGTCACCTCCCCCAGCGAACGGGCGACAATCTCCCGCTGGGGATGCACCTTCTGATAGCTGATGCCGAGCTGGGCCCGACCGGTCACCAGCATCTCGGTCACATCTTCCATCAACGGGAAGAGCAGCTCCAGCTCCACGGTCGGGTAACGAGTGGCGAACTCCTCCAGCAGGGTGCCGAGCCAGGGGAGGTGGGAGTCATCATCGATGGCCAGAGTGAGGCGCGTCTCCACTCCGGCCGCCAGCTCCCCGGCAATGGATTGCAATCGTTCACTCTGCGCCAGCAGGATCCCCGCCTCCTGCACCATGCGCGCCCCCGCCTCCGTCAGCTGCGGATAGCGACCGCTGCGGTCAAACAGGGTGAGCGCCAGATCGATCTCCAGATTGGCGATGGCGCTGCTCACTACCGACTGTGCCTTGCCCAGCTTGCGGGCGGCAGCGGAAAACGAGCCGGTTTCGGCGGCCGCCAGCAAGATCCTCAGTTGTTCCAATGATGGCGTCATCTTATGGCCCTCCGGCAAGCTCTCTCATCCATCTATTTTAGCGATGGATACCAACATGAATCTATCGCTAAAGATCTATAGATTAACCAACAATTCGTGAATGAACCTGATTGAGAGAGTGACTTATGCGTACCCGTAACGATCGCCTGCGCCATGCCATTGGCTTTGAATTTATTGGCCTGCTGATTGCCGCCCCGCTGGCCAGCTGGGTTACCGGGGTCGGGCTCAACCATATGGGCCCGCTGGCACTGTTCTTCTCGGTGCTGGCCACCGTCTGGAACTACATCTACAACATCGGGGTCGACAAGCTGCTGCTGAAATATCAGGGCCATACCCACAAGACCCTGTGGCAACGGGTGCTGCATACCTTCGGCTTTGAGGGCGGTCTGCTGATCGTCGCGCTGCCGGTCATGTCCTGGTGGCTGAGCGTCAGCCTGCTGGAGGCGCTGGTGCTGGATCTGGGCTTCGTCGTCTTCTACCTGATCTATGCCTTCGTCTACAACTGGGGCTATGACAAGGTGTTCCCCATCCCCCGCGAAGTGCCGCACGGCATGCCACAAGAGGCGCGCTAAGGCACGAATCCGTTGGATTGAAACCGAGAAGTGAAGGGCAACAAGGAAAGACTACAGAAGAAACGACACGTCCCCATCATGGCAGACATGATGGGGCCGAAAGAGGGATCAGCGCTGGCAGGCCGGCTGATTCAGAGGTAAGGATTCAGGCCTGCCCGTCGCTCAAGCCTGGGCCTTGAGCTCTTCGCCGCTCTCGTCGGCAGCGACAGCCTCTTCAGGCTGGGCCTGAGCGGCCTGCAGCGCTTCCAGCTCGCTCTGATAATCGCTCAGGATCTGCTGGGCAACCGCCATATCTCCCTTGTGTTTGCGCTCGAACAGATGGTGCTGCACCACGCCGTTGAGATACTCCACCGTGATGGGCTGCTCCAGGGTGGCCATCAGCTCCTCTTTCTCCAGCTCGGCATTGATTTCATCGGCGGTCGTGCGCAGCAGCCCGGCCAATTGAACCAACATGCGGCGCTCACCTTCGCGCAGCAGGCTCAACATGCGGTTTCTCTGCTGCTCATTCTGTTGGGTCATACATTTCCTTACGTCAATTGGGAACAAGCCCGCTCATTCTGCCCTGTCCCCATGACAGCGTCTATCTCATGCCCCCCACAAATTTTTGGCGCTGGCTCACAAATGGCTACAGATGCTATTTGAAGCGCCTCTGGGGTATAGTAGCCGCTGATTTTCGGGCGCTTTTTTCACCTTCATCCGCAGACAGGGATGAGACGGCAAGGGCGCCTGCCCGGTTTACCCCAACGAGGTGAAGATCCGCTTTATGACCGACGCCATTGTGGTGCTCTGCACCTGCCCAGATCAAACCAGTGCCGACCTTCTCTGCGAACAGCTGCTGAACCAGCGACTGACCGCCTGCATCAATCAACTGCCGGGCGTCACCTCCGTCTATCGTTGGCAAGGCAAGGTGGAGCGCGCCACCGAGATCCAGCTCATCATCAAATCCCGCCAATCGCGCTTTGCCGAGCTACAGGCATGTATTCAAGCCAATCACCCCTATGAGGTGCCCGAGCTGCTGGCCCTGCCGGTAAGTGCCGGACTACCTGCCTATCTCGACTGGCTCAATGGGGAGACCTCATGACGTTCACCCGCTTGCTCTCTCCCCTGCTGCTGCTCTGTGCCCTGTTGATGACAGCGGTGGGCAGCTCCCCTGCCCACGCCAGCGGCGCCGATCTGCTCAGCTCGCTGGGCATTGAAGCCAATGCCAAGCCCAAATTTTTGCAGGTCGATGAGGCCTTTCAGATCGAGAGCGAACAGCGTGGCGATCAGCTGCTGCTGACCCTCCACATCGCCGACGACTACTACCTCTATCGCCACAGCCTGCGCTTCAAGGGGAACAACCTCACCTTCAGCGAGCCGCCCCTGCCGGAAGGCACCGAGCACGAGGATGACTTCTTCGGCAAGACCCGGGTCTACTACCAGCAGGTGAGCATCGTGGTGCCGCTAAAGGAGGTGGGGGAAAATGCCACCCTGCGGGTGCGCTATCAGGGCTGTACCGAAGGCCTCTGCTATCCGCCGACCGACAAGCTGATCGATGTGGCCCCGCTGGTCACGGCAACCACAGCGTCCACTGCTGATACGGCACAAAGTGTCGCACCGGTTAGCCAGCAGGATCAGCTGGCCGCTGCCCTCGGCAATCAGGGGTTCTGGCTCAGCATCGTCGCCTTCTTCGCACTGGGGCTGGGGCTCGCCTTCACCCCCTGCGTCTTCCCCATGTATCCCATTCTGACCGGCATCATCGCCGGTGCCGGCCATCGCCTCTCTACCGGTCGCGCCTTCCTGCTCTCCATGGTCTATGTGCAGGGGATGGCGGTCACCTACACCTTGCTGGGGTTGGTGGTCGCCTCCGCGGGGCTGAAATTCCAGGCGGCGCTGCAACATCCCTATGTGCTGATCGCCCTCTCGGTGATGTTCGTGCTGCTGGCCCTCTCCATGTTCGGACTCTATACCCTGCAACTGCCGAGCAGTTTGCAAACCCGTCTCTCCGGCCTCTCCAACCGCCAGCAGGGCGGCTCTGTGGTCGGGGTCGCCATCATGGGGATGATCTCCGGGCTGGTCTGCTCCCCCTGCACCACGGCGCCGCTCTCGGGGGCGCTGATCTACGTGGCCCATAGCGGCGATCTCTGGCTCGGCGGGGCGGCGCTCTATGCGCTGTCACTGGGGATGGGGCTACCGCTGCTGCTGCTCGGCACCTCGGGTGGCAAGCTGCTGCCCAAAGCAGGCGCCTGGATGGATGTGATCAAGCAGCTGTTTGGCTTTGCCCTGCTGGCGGTGCCGATCCTGCTGCTGTCACGGCTCTGGAGCGATCAGATTGCCACTCTCGCCTGGCTCGGCTGGGGGCTGCTGCTGTGCGGCTATCTCTATCACCACAACCAGCACCAGCCCCACTCGGTGGCCAAGAGCGTACGCGGCTTCGTGCTGTTGCTGGCGATGATCAGCGCCGTGGTAGTGGGCAAGGATCTGCTGCAACCGGCCACCCCTGCTGCCATCACGGCGGATGCCGGTCAAACGGCGCCGCAGTTTATCCGCATCAAGACGCTGGATGATCTCAAGGTGCAGCTGGCCGCCGCCCGCGGCAAGCCGGTGCTGCTTGACCTCTACGCCGACTGGTGCGTCGCCTGCAAGGAGTTCGAGCACAAGACCTTCAGCGACCCGGCGGTGAGGGCGCGCTTCGGCCAGATGGTGCTGCTGCAGGCGGATGTCACCGCCAACGACGATGCCGATATCGAGCTGCTCAATACCCTCAATGTGCTGGGCCTGCCGACCCTGATCTTCTTCGACCGCGAGGGCAAGGAGCTGACAGGGCAGCGGGTCACCGGTTTTATGGGGCCTATCCCCTTTGCCAAACATCTCGAGATGGTAAGTGATGCACACTGAGTTGCGTCGCCTGCAGACAAGCGATGCACCTGCCTTGCAGCGGCTGTTCGAGCAGGCCCCCTCCTATCAGGCGGCGGTGAGCAATGACCCTCTCTCTGCACAGGCAGGAGAAGAGGAACTTGTCGCCTGCCCATCCGGCCTGTCTCTCTCCGACAAACATCTCATCGGCCGCTGGGAGCAGGGAGAACTCACCGCTGTCATTGATCTGCTGCGCTGCTATCCCAATCCAGACACCGCCTATCTGGGTCTGTTACTGGTGGGGGAACCCTGGCAAGGGAGTGGCCGTGGTCAGTCGCTCTATCTTCACGCCTGCACGCTGGCAAGCTCATGGGGGGCTACCCGGCTTCGCCTGTCAGTGATTGCCAGCAATGAGAGTGCTCTATCCTTCTGGCTGCGCAGAGGGTTCACCGAGTGCTATCGCCGCAAGCTGGCTGGTTATCGGGCCGAGGCCATCGTGCTGGAACGTTCACTGGAACCGTGAGCCGAGGTTTGCCGCCGCGCATTCGCGTGGCACAATCGCCCCTCTCGTTTTGCACTTGTCCGGAGTTTTGATGAAAAAGTGGTTCATCCCCCTGCTAGCCCTCTGGCTTTATGGCTGCAGTGCAGGGCCCGGTGAAGAGGATATCCGCCAGCAGGTCACCGCCAAGCTGCTGGCCGAGACAGACGCCAACCTGTTCGATATCAGCGACTTCACCATCCTCGGCAAGGAGGAGCGGATGGAGGGGGTCTATCTGGTCAAGGTGAGTTACCAGCTCCACTTCAAGCAGGGGCTCGATCAGTTGCAGGTGTTGCACGACGAGGACCTGGTCTACGACCGGGTTGGCCCCTTCCAGCAGGAGATGGGGCTGATGGAGCTCGAGCGCAAATATGGCGAGTTCGAGGCGGGCCAGGTGCTGCCACAAGAGGCCGAGGTGTGGATGATGAAGGACGAACAGGGGTGGCGGCTGGCGGAACCGGCCCAATAAAGGGCTGCCCGCCCCTTACGCACTGCAACGACTGGACTGCCGTTGCCAACCAGCTCAAATCTGGGTATCGACCCGATACCTTTTTCGCTCGGCGGTTTCGCTCGGCAACTTGCTGGCCAACCCTGACAGCACCTCCTTGAGGGTGACCCCGCTCTCTGCCGCACCGCTGCTCTCCAGCAGCTTGGTCAGCTGGCTCTGCAAGGGGTTCACCGCTTCGCTTTCGACCCCTTGCTCGCTCTCTTTTCCCTGTCCGCCCTGCTGATCCAGCGTCTCCAGCAGGCGCTCCAGATCCCGCTTGAGCGGGTTTTCGCTGCTGTCGGCGATGGCGAGTTTGCGCTGTTCCTGCTCTTGCCGCTGTTGTTGCTGCAATGCCAGCTGTTGCTCCTGCTGCTGTTGCAGGGAGCCCATCATGGTGTTGATGAACGCTTCCAGCGAGTCCCTGATTGAAACAGTGCCACCGCCGCTGCTCTCCCCTTGCGGTGACAGCCCCAGCTCATCCAGCACGGCGCCAAGATCGCGCACCAGGCTGTCACTGCCCGTTGATGGTGAAGTTGCAGCCCTCTCCTGTGCCTGCACGGCGCGAGAACCCTGCCGTTGCGCCAGCGGGCTGAGCCCGCCTGACGCGACCACATTTATCTCCATCTTGGCCCTCCTCCCCCCGTCCTCGGCCCCTTTTCGGCAACTATTCCGGCAAGCAGACACACCCTCGTCCCCTTGGCAGATAACCGCACTCACACCTAAAAGATAGCGCCAACCGGAAGGGATTGGCACGAATGCATCTTTTGGTCTATCAGGCGGAACGATAGTGCCAACCCGCTATAAACAAGGGGTTGGCAAAAAGGGGCCACGTTCAGCCAGCACTGCGCAGGCTGACAATGGGGGTCAGAAGATATCCTTCATCCGGTGCCACAGCATCCCCAGCGCCAGCAGCGGGGAGCGCAACGCCGGGCCACCCGGGAAAGTGATATGGGGCACGCTGGCGAAGAGATCGAAACCACGGCTCTCGCCGCGGATCGCCTCGGCTACCAGCTTGCCCGCCATATGGGTGGCATTGAGGCCGTGACCCGAGTAGGCCTGGGCGTAGAGCACGTTGGGGTGAGCCTTCAATCGGCCAATCTGCGGCAGCCGGTTGGCGCCAATCCCGATCATCCCGCCCCACTGAAACTCGATGGCGGTGCCAGCCAGCTCGGGGAAGACCCGCAGCATCTTGGGCAACATGAAGGCCTTGATATCGCGGGGATCCCTTCCCGAGTAGTTGCAGGCCCCGCCAAACAGCAGGCGACCGTCGGCGGAGAGACGGTAGTAGTCGAGCGCCACGTTCTGATCGCACACCGCCATGTTTTGCGGCAGCAAGCGCTGGCGCAAGCGGCGATCCAGCACTTCGGTGGCAAGGATGTAGGAGCCGGCCGGCAGCACCCGCCCGCCCAGCTCCGGATTGAGGTCGTTGAGATAGGCGTTGCAGCCGATAACCAGATAGTCGGCAGTGACCCGGCCGTGGGCGGTGGTCACTTCAACCTGCTTGCCGTAATCGATATGGGTCACTCTGGAGTGTTCAAACAGGGAAACCCCGAGGCTGGCTGCGGCGCGCGCCTCGCCGAGCGCCAGATTGAGGGGATGGAGATGGCCTGAGCCCATGTCGATGAGGCCGCCGATATAGCGATCCGACCCCACCACGCTATGGATATCTTCGCGCGGCACCAGCTTGAGTTCGTGCTCATAGCCAAGGCTCGCCAGATGGTCGAGATCCTCCTCGAAACCTGCCAGATGGCGCTGACGGGTGGCCAGATCGCAGTAACCCCAGGTGAGGTCGCAGTCGATATTGAAACGCTCAACCCGCTCGCGCACCAGCTGCACCGCCTCCAGCCCCATCAGGTCGAGTTCGCGCACCCCTTCCTCACCAATCCAGCGGGCGAACTGGCTGGTATCGTGACCGATACCGCGAATAAGCTGGCCGCCGTTGCGCCCGGAGGCGCCCCAGCCGATACGGTTGGCCTCCAGCAAGGCGACCTTGTAACCGGCATCAGCCAGATTGATGGCGGTATTGAGACCGGTAAAGCCGCCGCCGATGATGCAGACGTCAGCCTTGTGCTCCCCCTCCAGCTCGGGCCACTGTTGCGAGTCGTTGCGGGTGGCCGCGTAGTAGGAGGCGACGTGCTCCTGATATCCGTTGTGCTTTCCTGCCTGCATACTCAGCATCCTGCCTTGGTTGCAAATTGTTTAATAAAATAAGCAAAGTTGTTTCGATAATACCCAGTTCCCCCTCCACTCACCAACCGGTGCGGATCACAGAAATGCAAAAGGCGCCCCGAAGGGCGCCTTTTCATGCAATCAAGGTGCGGTAACGAATTACAGTACGTCGATGGCGTTCAGGTCGGAGAATGCTTTCTCCAGACGAGCGATCATGGAAGTCTGACCTTCACGCAGCCATACGCGCGGATCGTAGTACTTCTTGTTCGGCTTGTCGGCGCCTTCCGGGTTACCCAGCTGGCCTTGCAGGTAAGCTTCGTTCTTCTTGTAGAAGTTCAGCAGACCTTCCCAGGTTGCCCACTGGGTGTCGGTGTCGATGTTCATCTTCACTACGCCGTAGGAGATGGACTCGCGGATCTCTTCCAGAGTGGAACCTGAACCACCGTGGAATACGAAGTCCAGAGACTTGGCTGGAACGCCAAACTTCTCGGAAACGTACTTCTGGGAAGCGTCCAGGATGGACGGGGTCAGCTTGACGTTACCCGGCTTGTATACACCGTGTACGTTACCGAAGGAGGCAGCGATGGTGAAACGCGGGCTGATCTTGGACAGACGCTCGTAAGCGTAAGCAACATCTTCCGGCTGGGTGTACAGAGCGGACTGATCCATGTGGCTGTTGTCGACGCCGTCTTCTTCGCCACCGGTGCAACCCAGTTCCAGCTCCAGAGTCATGTTCATCTTGGCCATGCGGGTCAGGTACTCGCAGCAGATGTCGATGTTCTCTTCCAGAGACTCTTCGGACAGATCCAGCATGTGGGAGGAGAACAGCGGCTTGCCGGTTTCAGCAAAGTGCTTCTCGCCCGCTTCCAGCAGACCGTCGATCCACGGCAGCAGCTTCTTGGCAGCGTGGTCGGTGTGCAGGATTACCGGCACACCGTAGGCTTCGGCAACAGCGTGAACGTGCTTGGCACCAGAGATGGCACCCAGGATGGCAGCTTTCTGACCTTCCAGCTTCAGACCCTTACCGGCGGTGAACACTGCACCACCGTTGGAGAACTGAACGATAACCGGCGCTTTAACCTTGGCGGCAGCTTCCAGTACGGCGTTCACGGAGTCGGTACCAACGCAGTTTACGGCCGGCAGAGCAAAGCCGTTCTCTTTAGCGATGGCGAACACTTTCTGAACGTCATCACCAGTGATCACGCCGGGTTTTACGAAGTCGAAAATTTTCTTAGACATGTTTAATCGTCCTGTCTCGTATGCCGTTAATAAAAAATGGGGGGTTCATCATGAACCGGCACAGCGGGCACATGATAAACGAAACGGGAGGCTTTTGCCCCCCGTTCCGGGTCAATTAGGCTTTGGCGCGCTGTTCCAGAATCGCAACAGCCGGCAGTACCTTGCCTTCTACGAACTCCAGGAAGGCGCCGCCGCCAGTGGAGATGTAGGAGACTTTGTCAGCGATGCCGAACTTGTCGATAGCAGCCAGGGTGTCGCCACCGCCAGCGATGGAGAAGGCCGGAGAAGCAGCGATGGCTTCAGCGATAACCTTGGTGCCTTCAGCAAACTGGTCGAACTCGAACACACCGACCGGACCGTTCCACAGGATGGTCTTGGCGTTCATGATGATGTCAGCCAGAGCCTTGGCAGAATCCGGGCCGATGTCGAAGATCATGTCGCCGTCGGTCACATCGTTAACAGACTTGATGGTCGCCGGAGTGGACTCGGAGAACTCGGCACCTACAACCACGTCGGTGGTCACAGGAATGTTGGTCTCGGCAGCCAGTTTCTTGGCGGTGTCGATCAGGTCGTGCTCGCACAGGGACTTGCCGACGTTGTGACCGGCAGCAGCGATGAAGGTGTTGGCGATGCCACCACCGACAACCAGCTGGTCAGCGATTTTGGAGAGGGATTCCAGAACGGTCAGCTTGGTGGAGACCTTGGAGCCGCCAACGATGGCAACCATCGGGCGCTCGGGCTTCAGCATGGCTTTGCCCAGGGCTTCCAGTTCACCCGCCAGCAGCGGACCGGCACAAGCAACAGGTGCGAACTGTGCCACACCGTAGGTGGAACCTTCGGCGCGGTGAGCAGTACCGAACGCATCCATTACAAAGACGTCACACAGGGCGGCGTATTTTTTGGCCAGCTCTTCGGTGTTTTTCTTCTCGCCTTTGTTGAAGCGGCAGTTTTCCAGCACAACCAGCTCACCGGCAGCGACTTCTACGCCATCCAGGTAATCCTTGGCCAGGCGAACCGGGCAGGACAGAGCGTCTTTCAGATAGTTGACAACCGGAGCCAGGGAGAATTCTTCGTTGTATTCACCCTCGGTCGGACGACCCAGGTGGGAGGTGATCATCAGCTTGGCGCCCTTTTCCAGAGCCAGCTTGATGGTCGGCAGAGTCGCAACGATACGTGCATCGGAGGTGACCTTGCCGTCTTTTACCGGTACGTTCAGGTCAGCACGGATCAGAACGCGTTTACCCGCCAGATCCAGGTCAGTCATCTTGATAACAGACATATTCAGTCCTCTATATTTTCCAGGTAATGTTAAAAACAGTAACCTTTCGCCCGGGGCAGGCTCAGCCTGCGGCCATCATGGCCCGGGTGGTATCCAGCATCCGGTTTGCGAAGCCCCATTCGTTATCGCACCACATCAACATCTTGACGAGGTTGGCATCGCTCACCCGGGTCTGGGTACCATCAATGATGCAGGAGTGTGCATCATGATTGAAGTCTACGGAGACCAGCGGTTCTTCCGTGTAATCCAGAATACCGTGTAATGTACCTCTGGATGCCCGTTGCAGGGCTTGATTTACGTCAGTAACTGTCACTTTTTTACGAACAGTAATACTGAGATCCATCGCTGTTACATTGATGGTCGGCACCCGCACCGCGATCGCCTCGAACTTGCCGGCGAAGTGGGGCAGGATACGCTCCAGCCCCTTTGCCAGCTTGGTGTCCACCGGAATGATGGACTGACTGGCAGCGCGGGTTCGGCGCAAGTCACTGTGGTAGGCATCGATGACTTGCTGATCATGCATGGCCGAATGAATTGTCGTAATAGTACCACAATTTATCTCGAATTCTCGATGCAATGTTTCAATCACCGGCACCACGCAGTTGGTGGTACAGGAGGCGTTGGAGACGATCCGCTCCGCTCCGGTGAGGGTATGATGGTTGACCCCGTAGACCACGGTGGCATCCACATCCGCATCCGCCGGGTGGGAGAAGAGCACCTTGCCCGCCCCCGCCGCCAGATGCAGCTCGGCATCGGCCCGCGAGCCGAATACCCCGGTACAATCGAGCACCACGTCCACCCCCAGCGCCCGCCACGGCAGCTTTGACGGATCCCGCTCGGCAAACAGGGAGATGAGATCCTCCCCCACCAGCATGCTGTTGCCCGCCAGTTGCACCGGATGGAGGAAGCGACCGTGACTGGTATCGTAACGGGTCAGGTGCACCATGGCTTCGGGGGCCGCCAGCTCGTTGATGGCGACGATCTTGATGGTCTTGTCGCGCCCGCTTTCATAGAGGGCTCGCAACACGTTGCGACCGATCCGCCCGTAACCATTGATGGCAATCTTGATCATCGAGAATCCGTTTCCTTGAACCAGCAACAGGGCGGCACACCGGCCGCCCGGGAGCCCAGGCTACGACAGCAGGGCCTCCTTGAATTCACCGCGGGCCAGCAGTGCGGCCCCGAATACCCCGGCACTGTCACCAAGGGCAGGAGCAATAATGGGGGTTGCGAAGCGGGGATTAAAGAGGAAGGGCAAAATTGTCTGCCGCCCGGCGCTGTAAAGGCTCTGCACATTGCCCACCCCGCCACCGATGACGATCACATCCGGGTCGAGAATGTTGACCACGTTGGCCAGCGCCTGACCAAACAGCAGATGCAGCCGGTCGATGGTGAGCTTGGCCACATGATCGTGAGCCGTGGCGGCCGCGATTTGGGCGAGCGAGAGGTGGCGCTTGGCCTTGGCCTCGTACCAGGCCTCCAGCGCCGGGCCGCTGATCAGGGTCTCGACGCAGCCGCGCTTGCCGCAGTAGCACTCGGGACCATCGGGGGAAAGCACGTTGTGGCCCCACTCACCGGCGATGCCGTGATGACCGTTGAGAATGCGGCCGTTGATGACGATGCCGGAGCCGACCCCGGTGCCCATGATGATGCCGAACACCACTTTCGCATCGGGATGGTGCTGGCGCACTGCACCGAGATGGGTTTCTGCCAGCGCGAAGCAGTTGGCGTCGTTGGCGATCAGCACCGGCATGCCCAGCTTGCGCTCCAGATCCTCCTTGAACGGCTTGCCGTTGAGCTCGGTGGTGTTGCAGTTCTTCATCAGGCCGGTCTGTGGATCCCGCGCGCCGGGGGTGCCCATGCCGATGACGGCCGGGCGCTGGCCAATCTTCTCGGCGCACTCAGCTACCAGCTTGGCGATCTGGCCGATCATATGGTCATAACCGCCGGCACGCTCGGTGGGGATGCGGTGGCGCAGCAGCACCTCGTCGCCATCCAGCACCACGCATTCACACTTGGTACCGCCAAGATCGATACCCCAATCCAGTGACTTGCTGCTCATCTTGCCTCCTGCACGGGCGCCACGCTCTCGTCGTCGCAGCGCCATTTTTTAATGTAAAACGGGGCCTGACGGCCCCGGATATCAAACACACTCTTCTTCTCTCGCCCCGGCCTTAGCGACCGTGGTACTGGGCGGAGAGCTCGTGTACCGCGTTGACGAACACACCAGCGTGTTCCGGGTTCACATCCTGATGGATGCCGTGGCCGAGGTTGAAGACGTGACCATTACCGTGACCGAAACCGGCCAGAATGGATGCGACCTCTTCACGGATGCGAGCCGGAGTGGCGTAGAGCATGGAGGGATCCATGTTGCCCTGCAGCGCCACCTTGTCGCCGACCCGACGCTTGGCGTCGGCGATGTCGGTGGTCCAGTCCAGACCCAGCGCATCGCAACCGGTGGCGGCAATCTGCTCCAGCCACTGACCGCCGTTCTTGGTGAACAGGGTGACCGGCACGCGGCGACCGTCGTGCTCGCGGATCAGGCCATCGACAATCTTGTGCATGTACTGCAGGGAGAAATCGCGGTAATCGCGCGGAGTGAGCACGCCGCCCCAGGTGTCGAACACCATGACCGCCTGGGCACCCGCCTTGATCTGGGCGTTTAGGTAAGCAATCACGCTGTCGGCCAGCTTGTCGAGCAGCAGGTGCAGGGTTTGCGGCTCTGCGTACATCATCTGCTTGATCTTGGTAAATGCCTTGGAGCTGCCCCCCTCCACCATGTAGGTGGCCAGGGTCCAGGGGCTGCCGGAGAAGCCGATGAGCGGCACTTCGCCCTTGAGCTCACGGCGGATGGTGCGCACCGCATTCATCACGTAGCCCAGCTCATCTTCCGGATCCGGAATGGGCAGCGCCTGCACGTCGGCCATGGAGGTGATCGGACGCTCGAAACGCGGGCCTTCACCCTGCTCGAAGTAGAGCCCCAGCCCCATGGCATCGGGCACGGTGAGGATGTCGGAGAAGAGGATGGCGGCATCGAGCGGGTAGCGGCGCAGCGGCTGCAGGGTGACTTCACAGGCCAGCTCGGCATTGCGGCACAGGGACATGAAATCCCCCGCCTGGGCGCGAGTCGCCTTGTATTCCGGCAGATAACGGCCAGCCTGGCGCATCATCCATACCGGGGTCATATCCACGTCCTGACGCAGCAAAGCGCGCAGGTATCGATCGTTCTTCAGCTCTTTCATCCCAGTTCCTGAGTTCGTATCACGCATAAAATGGCGGCCATAATACCACTTTGCCCAGCCAAGCGGACTGCCCAAAACGTGGCAAATGGGCGCGCGGTTGCAAAGATGTGAAGGGGCGCAAACCTGACCGCCCCGTTTTTAAAAAGAAGTGCAAAAAGATTGGCGAAAAGATAAGCGCCTCGTTACCCCTCGCCCGCCAGCGAACGCTCGATCAGCCGCCGGGCGATGGTGCCGTGGGGCGGCAAACGCGGCAAGCGGTCGGCGGTAAAGAAATCGGCAGCGACCAGTTCGTCATCCTGCACCCGGATTTCGCCGCTCTCGTAGTCGGCGGTAAAGCCCATCATCAGGCTGTGGGGGAAGGGCCAGGGCTGGCTCGCCACATAGCGCACATTGCGCACCCGGATGCCGCTCTCCTCGAACACCTCCCGCGCTACGCACTGCTCAAGGTTCTCCCCCGCCTCCACAAAGCCGGCCAGCACGGTATACATGGGATCGTCCGCCTGATAGTGACGGCGATGGGCCGCCAGCAGGATCTCCGGCCCCTTGCGCACCGCCACGATAATGCAGGGTGAAATGCGCGGATAAGCCGTGTGGCCATGGTGGCACACCTGCGCCCACTCCCCTGCCTTCGGGGTCATGGGGGCGCCGCACTCGCCGCAGAAGCGGTGGGTACGCCGAAAGGTGACGAGCTGCCAGGCGCGGCCAGCGAGGCGAAAGCCCTCTTCATCCCCCGCCACCATCAGCTGGCGCAGCGGGCTCATGGCGCTCGTGTCGGCCTCATCACCCAGATCGAGCAGATAGCAGGGCAGCCCCTGCCACTCATCAAAACGCTCGAAACGGGCACCGGCCAGCGCTGCGGGCAGGCACGCTTTACTTCCTTGTGGCACCTCTCCCTGCTGATCGAGCAGTACCAGATGATCGCCCCCCAGCACGAACCAGCGGGCTTGTTCGGTTAATGACATCAGATAAACACTCTCGTTAAAACAAAACCCTGACCACGGCTGGCCGACCAAGGGGCAAACGCCGCAAGAATGGCTCCCATCTTACGACCAGCACGGGTCGCTGACGACCCCGCCGTGGCCGATTGTCCCATTCGTAAAAAACGGATGGTGCAAATGATGGTGCAAATAAAGAGGCCGCCCGAAGGCGGCCCGTTGTTATCCGGCATCCCGTATCCGGCCTCTATCGATATCGACGCGGATCAGGCATCGCCCATCGCCAGCAAGGAGGCGTTGCCGCCCACAGCAGTGGTGTTGATGGTTCGGGTCTTCTCGGTAACAAACCGCCCGAGATAGTGAGGGCCACCCGCCTTGGGGCCGGTGCCGGAGAGCCCCTGCCCGCCGAACGGCTGCACCCCGACCATGGCGCCGATCTGGTTGCGGTTGATGTAGACGTTGCCGACGTTGATGCGGCTCGCCAGCTCCTCGGCGTGGGATTCGTTGCGGCTGTGGATCCCCAGCGTCAGGCCGTAGCCGGTGCCGTTGATGTCGCTGATCACCTTGTCCAGATCCCGGGTGGCGTAGCGCACCACGTGCAGGATGGGGCCGAACTGCTCCTTGGCCAGCTCGCGGATGGAGCCGATCTCCAGCGCGGTCGGCTGAACGAAGTGTCCCTCCATGGTCGCGGCGGGCATCGGCGCCTGGGCTATCAGGCGAGCTCGCGGGATCATCCGGGCCAAATGGGCATCCAGCCCCGCCTTGGCATCGGCATCGATCACCGGGCCGACGTCGGTGTTGTGCTCGGCCGGGTTGCCCACTTTCAGCTCCTGCATGGCGCCGGTGAGGATCTCCAGCACCCGCTCTGCGATCTCCTCCTGCAGGTAGAGCACCCGCAGGGCCGAGCAGCGCTGACCGGCGCTCTGGAAGGCGGCGCTTACCACGTCGCGCACCACCTGCTCCGGCAGCGCGGTGGAGTCGACGATCATGGCGTTCTGACCGCCGGTTTCGGCGATGAGCGGCAAGATGGCGCCATCGCGCTGGGCCAGGGTCATGTTGATGAGCTTGGCGGTCTCGGTGGAGCCGGTGAAGCAGACGCCGCCGATGCGCGGATCCGCTGTCAGCTTGGCGCCAACAGTCGTACCGTCACCGGGCAGCAGTTGTAGCACGTCGCCCGGAATACCGGCCTGATGGGCCAGAGTCACCGCCAGATGGGCGATAAGGCCGGTCTGCTCCGCCGGTTTGGCAATGACGGTGTTGCCGGTGGCCAGCGCAGCAGCGACCTGGCCGAGGAAAATCGCCAGCGGGAAGTTCCACGGGCTGATGCAGACAAACACCCCGCGCCCCTGCAGGAACAGCTCGTTCTGCTCGCCGGTGTAGCCGGGCAGCAGGGTCGCCTGCCCCATCAGGCTGCGGGCCTGCACCGCGTAGTAGCGGCAGAAATCCACCGCTTCACGCACTTCGTCGATGCCATCTTGCAGCAGCTTGCCCGCCTCGCGGGTACAGAGGGAGACAAACTGCTCGCGGTTCGCTTCCAACAGGTCCGCCAGCTTCTCCAGCGCGGCGGCCCGCTCGCTCACCGGGGTTTCGCGCCAGCGCGGGAAGGCGGCGTGGGCAGATGCCAAGGCCTGCTCCACCGCCTGCTCGTCGGCCCAGTGGATCTTGCCGACAGACAGGCTCACATCCTGCGGGCTCAGCACAGTGCGGGCTTCGCTGCGCTTGAGGGTCTCGCCATCGACGATGGGGCCCGCCAGCCACTGCTTGCTCTCCAGCTCTTTCAAGCGGGCGAAGAAGGGGCGCTGGATGGAGAGGATATTCATGTTGACGCCGCTGGAATTCTTGCGGTCGGTGAAGAGGTTCACGGGCTGCGGAATGCGGTCGTTGGCAAAGCCGGAGTAGCGCTTGAGGGTGCGCAGCGGATGCTCGGCCAGCGAATCGACCGGGGTGTTGGGGTCCACCAGCTTGTGAACGAAGGAGGTGTTGGCCCCGTTCTCCAGCAGGCGGCGTACCAGATAGGGCAGCAGATCCTTGTGCGCGCCGACCGGCGCATAGATGCGGCAGTGCAGGCCGGGATTGTCGTTCAGCACGGCATTGTGCAGCTCCTCCCCCATGCCGTGCAGACGCTGGAATTCAAACTGGCGATCACCCGCCATCTCCAGAATGCTGACCACGGTATTGGCATTGTGGGTGGCAAACTGGGGAGCGATAAAGCCGCGAGTCGGCTCGCTCAGCAGGTAGCGGGCGCAGGCGAGGTAGGAGATATCGGTGCCCGCCTTGCGGGTAAACAACGGGTAGCCGGGCAGGCCCGCCTGCTGGGCATATTTCAGTTCGCTGTCCCAGTAGGCGCCTTTTACCAGTCGCACCGGAATGAGATCACCCTGCTCGCGAGCCAGTGCGGTGAGCCAGCAGAGTACCGGCAGGGCGCGCTTGGAGTAGGCCTGCACCACCATGCCGAGTTTGCCCCAACCACGGTTGGCGTCGGAGCGATAGAGCTGCTCGAACAGATCCAGCGACAGCTCGAGTCTGTCCATCTCCTCGGCGTCGATGCTGATGGCCACATCCTTGTCGCGGGCCAGACGCACCAGCCCCACCAGCCGCTCACACATCTCGCCAAGCACCCGTTCGCGGTTCGCCACGTCATAGCGCGGATGGAGCGCCGAGAGTTTGATGGAAATGGAGGGGGCCGGGCCACCGTCGCTGATCCGCTCGTTGCCCACCGCCTCGATGGCGTTGCGATAATCGGTCAGATACTTGTCTGCATCCTGCATGGTCAGCGCCGACTCACCCAGCATGTCGTAGGTGTGGGTGTAACCCAGCTCGCGGGATTTACGGCTCGCCTTGAGCGCCTCCTTCATGTCGCGCCCCAGCACGAACTGCTTGCCCATGATCTTCATGGCGGCATACATGGCGGATCGCACCACCGGCTCCCCCAGCTTGTTGACCATGCGCCCCAGCAGGTTGGCCGGGTTGCCGTCGAGCTTTTTGTCGAGCTTGATGATCTTGCCGGTCAGCATCAGCCCCCAGGTGGAGGCGTTGACCAGAGTGGAGTCGCTCTTGCGGAAATGGGAGGACCAGTTGGCGCCGGAGAGCTTGTCCTTGATCAGGGCGTCGGCGGTCTCGGCATCGGGAATGCGCAGCAGCGCCTCGGCCAGACACATCAGAATGATCCCCTCCTGGGTATCCAGACTGTACTCCTGCAGGAAGGCGTCGATACCGTCACCGGAGCCGCTCTCCTTGCGCACCTTGGTCACCAGAGTACGGGCACGCTGGGTCACCTGCTCCAGCGAGGCGCCATCCCCCGGCAGCATGGCCGACAGTTCGGCCAGATAGGCATTTTCATCCACCACATAGTTCTGGGTGATGGCTTCGCGCAGGGCGGCCAGATCGGAGGGGATATAGTCAGCGGCAAGCACTTGAGTAGCTTTGAACATATGGGGTCTTCCTGTACGCCCTAGGGCTGATATCGACAAAGGCGGACGCGCCGCCGAAACGCCGATAATGTATACAATGTTGCACCCTATATGAAATGAATTTGTTGCCACTCTTTAACAAAGATCGCTCATTCCCCCCATGAATTCCCTTTTGAAGCCAATACGCCAGCAAGCGTGAGGGTCATCTGACTTCATTTTGTATACGATCTGCCGCGCTCTATCGCAAAGCAGTCACGCATTCCGCCCAATGCGCCCAAAAAAAGAAGGGCCGCCACGGCGACCCTTCTCAGCAATTCATTCAGCCAGATGCTATCAGTTCATCCAGCGATCGCCGCGGCTGCGACGACGGGGCAGCATCGGCAACAGGATGCCAAGCAGGATACCGGCACCGACCATGGCTCCACCACGGATAAACCAGTCCATCTGCATGTCGTGCTCCTGGTTGTCGTAGCTCTGGGTCAGGGCATCATTCTGCTCTTTGAGATTGCTCATCTCCTCACCCTGACTGACCAGCTGGGCCTTGAGGGCGGCGATCTCCTTGCTCTGGGCAGCGATCTGGCCATCCTTCTCGGTGAAGCGTTTCTCGTTGTCACCGTTGAGGTTCTGCAGGCGATCTTTAAGCTCATCGCGCTCTTTTTCCACCTGGGGCAGACGCTCGCGCAGGCTGATCTGGCTCTGCAGTTCGCTGTTCTTGATCCACCCCTCGCGGCCACGACCGTCCACCACCTGGGTGAAACCGGCCTCGCTGTTCACCGCCTTTACCTCCAGCGGTTCACCAGCCTTGACGCTGCCAAGGATCCGGTACTGGGTACCCGGGCCATTGTGGATATAGGTAAAGATGTTGTCTGAAACATAACGGGTATCGGCCAGTGCCTGTTGGGCACACAAGCAGATCAAAATCCCGAGAAGGGCGCGCATGGTCGATCGGTTCTCTTTTTCAGGTTTGGACAAGAGGTTGAATGTTAAGCCGCCAGCAGGTTAAAGGACAAGCAAAGAAAAAGCACCTCCCCCCGGATAAAGAGCGCAGAGTTGCGAGTCACCTCGCAACTTGCCCGTCTGCGGTCTCACTTGTTTTTCAGCTCCTGCACCTCGCTGCGCAGGGCACGGATCTCCCGCAGCAGCTCCTCTTGCTGATTGTTGTAGTGATGACGCCACTTGTCGGTCTCGCCATCCCCCTTGTTGGGCTGCAAAAACAGGCTGGCCATGAAACCGCTGATGGCACCGAACAGACCGACTCCGAACAGGATCAGCAGGCTGGCGACAAACCGCCCCTCCTCGGTCTTGGGCACCAGATCGCCATAACCCACTGTCGAGAGGGTCACCAGCGTCCACCAGAACGCGTCGTAAGGTGTCTCAATCTGGCTGCCGGGCTGGCCTGACTCAATCCAGTACATGACGCCGGAGCCCACCCCCAGCAGCAGGAAGAAGAGGAACAGGATGCCGGAGAGAGTGGTCTCGTTGCGCTCGCGACGGAACATGGCCCAGAGATCCGGGTGCTCCTTGAACAGCTGATAGACCCGCCACAGCTGGATCAACCGCGCCCAGCGCAGTTGCTCCGCCATCGGCAGGCTACCCGGCAGATAGATCCAGTTGGCCTTGAAATAGGCCTTGCGATCAGAGGCCCGGATCCAGCCATAAGCAAAGTGCGCGAGGAAGAAGTAGCAAATCAGACTGTCGAGGTCATAGAAGAGCTGCAGGGTCTGTGGTGTCAGGCTCTCATGGCCCCACCAGCGGGCCGTCACCAGCACAACCGAGATAATCGACAGAAATGCCATCAGCAGATCCATCGCCCGCAGATGAGTTAAGTGATGTCGCATACATTTTCCAACTTTAAGCACAGTGCAAATTAATAAAAGAGAAGATAATGCCGATAGTCCTGAGGGCAAAGGAAAAAACGGCTTTTAAAAGGAGAATGACAATGCAGCTGAACCTGCTGGAGAAAAGAATGAGCAACATCCGGTTGGTACCCAAAGTGGTGCTGCTGATGGTGTTCAGTACCCTCCTGCTACTGACAAAACTCTGGTTTGACGCCAACAATCTGGAAGCGACCCTGCTCAGCGAAGGGCTCGATCCCGCCAAGGCGGATGCGATCTCCAATCGCCTGCTCTGGACCGGTCTGATGGAGACCGCCATCATGGGGCTGCTGTTCGTGATCCTGCTGCTCACCGGCTCCCGCCTGATGGTCAAGCAGGTGCACTATCTGGTGGGCCTGCTGGAACGCTTCGCCAAGCGGGACCTCAGCCACAAGGTACTGCTCAAGTCTCGTGACGAATTCGGTGACATCGCCAAGGCGGTCTCCCACTCGCAAGAGAACCTCAAAGAGGTGTTTGGCAACCAGCGTGCCGCCTGCAAGGAGCTCAACGACATCGCCTCCCAGGTGACCCTTTGCATGGAAGAGGCCAACGAAGCGATCAACGAAGAGTTCACCCAGATCGAACAGCTGGCCAGCGCCATGAGCCAGATGGTCGGCGCCATTCGCGAAGTGGCCGCCCATGCGGATCAGGCCTCTCACGCCACCGCCGAAACCAGCCAGCTGGCGGAAGAGGGGAGCCGCTGCGTCGCCGACACCGTCAGCACCATCGACACCCTCTCCGGCAACATCCAGCGCTCCGCCACCGTGGTCAACGAGGTGGAGCAGGGGGTCGAGCGCATTGGCTCTGTGGTCGACACCATTCGCGGCATCTCGGAGCAGACCAACCTGTTGGCACTGAACGCCGCCATCGAAGCGGCCCGCGCCGGTGAAGCGGGTCGCGGCTTTGCCGTGGTGGCCTCCGAAGTGCGCGAGCTGGCCAACCGGGCTCAGGCCGCCACCGTCGAGATCCAGAAGATGATCGAACAGCTGCAGGGCAATGCCCATCAGGCTGGCGAGCTGATGGCCCAAAGCGTACAGCAGGCCGACAAGGGGGTGGAACAGGTGACCCAGGCCGGTACCCAGCTCGCCACCATAGTGCAGCGGGTACAGGGTGTCGCCGACATGAACCGCCACATCGCCGCCGCCTCCGAGCAGCAGAGCTCGGTCGCCGAAGAGATGCGCGGCAATCTGGAGCAGGTCAAGCAGATCGCCGAAGGCTCCGTCGTGGTGCTGCGCGAACTGCAAGAGGCCTCCGAACTGGTCGAGCAGCACAGCAAGGAGCTCGACAGCCAGATCCAGTCCTTCAAACTCGTCTGACAGCTTTCCTTGGTCGGGCATGACCGCCATTATGCCCCGCCACCGCTCTGGCCATAAAAAAATCCGAAACCTGTGGCTTCGGATTTTTGCTATTCAGCATGTGGCAGAACAGGGTTATCCCATCGCCTGCCACATCGGCAGAGCTTACTCGGCAGCCATGCGGGCTTCGATGTAAGCCAGTGCGCGGTCGATACGAGCGAGAACACGCTCTTTACCTACCAACGCCATTACGGCGTCGATGGCAGGGGATTGGCCCAGACCGGTGACGGCCACACGCAGCGGCATACCAACCTTGCCCATGCCCTGACCCAGCTCGGCAGCGGTCGCTTCAATCAGCTCGTGCAGCGCTTCGGTGGTCCAGCTATCCAGTGCAGCCAGCTTGGTCTTGGCCAGAGCCAGCGGCTCGGCAGCGACGCCACGCAGGTGCTTCTTGGCAGCCGCTTCGTCGATCGCCTCAAAATCTTCGAACAGGTAGCGGCTCTGGGCAGCCATCTCTACCAGGGTGTTGCAGCGCTCGGCCAGCAGGGTGACCACGTCGGCCAGCGCCGGGCCATTGCTGGTGTCGATATTCTGGTTTTCCATGTGCCATGCCAGATGTTTGGCCACATAAGCCGGATCCAGGCTGCGCATGTAGTGGTTGTTCAGCCACAGCAGCTTGTCGGTATTGAACGCGGAGGCTGACTTGGAGATGGCATCCAGACTGAACAGCTTGATCATCTCGTCTAGGGTGAAGATCTCCTGATCACCGTGGGACCAGCCCAGACGCACCAGATAGTTCAGCAGCGCTTCCGGCAGGTAGCCGTCATCGCGGTACTGCATCACGGAGACTGCACCGTGGCGCTTGGAGAGCTTGGCGCCGTCGTCACCCAGGATCATGGAGACGTGGGCAAACTCCGGTACCGGCGCGTTCAGCGCCTTGTAGATGTTGATCTGGCGCGGGGTGTTGTTGATGTGGTCTTCGCCACGCACCACGTGGGTGATCTCCATATCCCAGTCATCGACTACAACACAGAAGTTGTAGGTCGGGGCACCGTCGGTACGGCGGATAATCAGATCGTCTAGCTCGGTGTTGGCGAACTCGATGCGGCCACGGACGTGGTCATCGAACACCACGGAACCTTCGGTCGGGTTGCGGAAGCGGATCACGTGCGGCGCATCGGCCGGGTGATCGTGGGCGTGGTCGCGGCACTTTCCGTCATAACGGGGCTTCTCGCCGTTGGCCATCTGGCCTTCACGCAGCGCTTCCAGACGCTCTTTGGAGCAGTAGCACTTGTAGGCGCGGCCATCGGCCAGCATCTCGTCGATCAGACCGTTGTAGCGATCGAAGCGCTTGGTCTGGTAGTAGGGGCCCTCATCCCAGTTCAGCTCCAGCCATTCCATGCCCTCAATGATGGCGTCGATCGCCTCCTGAGTGGAACGTTCCAGGTCGGTATCCTCAATACGCAGCACGAACTCACCGCCCTGGTTCTTTGCAAACAACCAGGAATAGAGTGCGGTACGGGCACCGCCGACATGCAAAAAGCCGGTCGGGCTGGGAGCAAAACGGGTTTTGACTTTCATCTTTAAGCCTTGTGTAGAGGGCCTTGGGCCAATTCGTTAAAAAAACCGTCGCATTTTAGCACCGACAATCACGGATGGGAAAACCATGACGCCATTGCGGGCTAAAGTAGGGGATTAAATCTGTCGCCATTTGCATCTGTAGCCCGATATTTGAAGAGGATCGCAAAACAGAAGCCCCGTTTCCGATTTGCTATGCACAATGCTGGAGAGCTGCCTCCTCCGGTCGATACCCAAATAACGCTCACCACACTCTCACGAACAAGGAAGAGACGATGCAGTTCCGTTCTATCCAGAATCGCATTCTAGTGATGGCCGGGATCGCCATGACCGTAGCCCTGGTCATCCTGATCCTGCTCAACCAATACTCCGGCCAACAGACCCAACAACTCACCATCAGCTCCAGCCGTGAAGCGCTGCAGCAGGAGGCATGGCAGAAGGTCAGCGCCAATGCCCGCGCCGAGGCGGCTACCATCACCCAGCTGCTGCAAAAAGGGCTCTCCTACACCCAGCAGATGGCCAGCGCCCTCGCCCTGCAGCAACAGGGCAAACTGCCGCTGGATCGCCAGCAGGCCACTGACCTGCTCAAGGCGCAGCTCGCCCTTGAACCCCAACTTTATGGCGCCTTCGCCGGCTTCGAGCCAAACGGTTTCGACGGTCAGGATGCCAGCTTTGCTGGCCAGAGTGCGCTGGGCAGTGACGACAAGGGACGCTTCGTGCCCTATTTCTATCGCGACAAGGATCAAATCGGTACCGATCTGCTGCTCTCCATCGAAAAAACCGACCCGGACGAATTCGGCAACCCGGCCAACGACTACTACGCCTGCCCGAAACGGGAAGGACGCTCCTGCCTCATCGATCCCTTCAAGGTGGATATCAACGGCCAGCAGGTGCTGGTGAGCACCATCACCACCCCCATCATGGTGGATGGTCAGTTCAAGGGGATCGCCGCGCTCGATCTGGCGGTGGACTCCATCAGCCGTCAGGCACAGTCCCTCAACAGCAACATCTATGACGGCAAGGGGGAAACCCTGATCGTCAGCGCCGCCGGTGTCATCACCGGCACCAGCGGCGATGCCAGCCTGCTCGGTAGCAGCGCAAGTAAGGTGCTGGGCAACCAGTGGCAGCAGTACCTGAAACCGGAAGTTCAGCGTCAGGAGCTGGACGAGTCATTCCGCATTTCCGTCCCCATCATGGTGCCGGGAATGAGCCGCAACTGGGCCATCATCGTCACCCTGCCCTACAAGGTGGTACTGGCGGGGGCCGATCAGCTGGAGAGCCAACTCAATGGGATGAACCGGGCCGCAGTGACCCAGCAGCTGGTCGGCGCCTTTATCGTGCTGGTACTGGCGCTGGTGACCATGCTGGTGATCGCCCGCAGCATCACCGGCCCCATCCGTCAGATGGTGAGTCTGGTGGATGACATCGCCGATGGCGAAGGGGATCTCACCAAACGCCTCAACACCCGCTCGGTAGACGAGCTGGGGGATCTGGCCAAGGGCATCAACCGCTTTATCGACAAGCTGCAGGGGCTGCTCGGGGATGTGCTCAAGACTGCCAGCGAGGTGAACCGTTACGCCGGCGATACCGACCGCATCGCCGGTCAGACCGACACCAACCTGCAGCATCATCAGGCAGAGATGGAGCAGATGCTGACCGCGGTGCAGGAGATGTCCTACGTCAGTCAGGAGGTCGCCACCCACGCCAACAACACCGCCGACTCGGCCAAACAGGCGCAAAGCGCCGCCGATCAGGGCAAGGAGCGCTTCCAGCAGGTGATCCAGTCTATGCACAAGGTCGCGGCAGAAGCCGGGAAAGGGGCAGAAGTGGTGGAAGGGCTGGCTCACGACAGCGCCCAGATCACCAGTATCCTCACCGTCATTCAGGGGATTGCCGATCAGACCAACCTGCTGGCTCTCAACGCCGCCATCGAGGCAGCCCGAGCTGGCGAACAGGGCCGCGGCTTTGCGGTGGTGGCCGACGAGGTGCGCAAACTGGCGGGTAATACCCAGCAGGCGGTGCAGAACACCCAGGAGTTGATCGAGAAGATCCGCCTGAGCTCCACCAATGCAGTCAACGCCATCACCCAGAGCCAGCAGCTGACCCATCAGGCGGTGGGCGAGGCGGATCTGGCGGAAGAGGCGCTCGGCAGCATCTACCAGGCCATCTCCACCATCAACGACATGACCTATCAGATCGCCTCCGCCGCCGAAGAGCAGAGCTCTGTCTCAGAAACCGTCTCCGGCAACCTGTCAAAAACCAACGCACTGGCCAACGACATTGCTCAGGATGCGACCGAAACGGCCAAAGCCAGTCAGGCATTGCGTCAGGCGGCCGACAAATTGCAGCAATTATTGGGTCAATTTCGTCTCAGCTGATAATTTTCCGCCTCAGGACTCTCCCCCTCGGGGGCGAGTCCGTTTACCATAGGCGGCGAATTTGCCTGATGGCAGGCAATGTAGTGAGAGGTAAATGCCGTGCCCACCCCGGACCGTCGCCCACGAGGCCATAACAGACGAGCCCAGCAGCGTCGCCAAGACGAATCACAAGGATCCCTGCTCCATCGCATCAATGCCGCGACCCTGTCCCTGCGCCAACGTTTTGGCCAAGGGATGAGCAACCTCGGCCAACGCCGCCAGGATGCCAAAGCAGGCAAATTCAAGCTGTCCAGCCCGCTGCCCCGCAAAAACACCATAGGTCTGCTGATCCTGATCCCGCTCTGGCTGCTGGTGCTGGCCTGGGAGCCGGCACCATCCGCCCCCAAAGCCGCCCCTTCCGGCTCGCTGGAAGTGCCGCTGGCCGTACCTGCTCAAGCTCTAACTGTCGGCAGTGGCGCAGCAGGCAGTGCCCCCGCGGCTGCCAAGCCGGTCGAAGAGAAGGTCAACGGCACCTGGCTGCAACACGATGTGCAGGCGGGTGAGACCCTCTACTCCATCTGGCGCAAATTCGAGTTGCCGGGTGCCGAGCTGAGCCGCCTGATCGCCATCGAGGGGCCGGATCGGCCGCTGACCCGCCTGCAATCGGGCCGCTCTATCTTCATCCTGGTGGACGACACCCGCCGCATCCAGCGGGTGGAGATCCGCTCATACGGTCAGGCGGTTTACCGCTACGACCGGCAGGGCGAAGGGTTCGCCCTCAAGGAATAACAAAAACGGGAGGCGCTGGCCTCCCGTTTTTTTCAGTCAAATATCTTCAAATAAGCTACTGACTTCACAATATTTTTAGCTTGTTCAAAAAACGAAAGGGGTCAAATTGACAAGGATCGGCGCTAACGTACAATCGTTTGTGCTTTAGACAGGGATTGTTCTACGTGCTACTGGGACAAAGAGACGTGGTCAGTCATGAGCCAACCCCTGCTTGCAAGGCAAATGCAGCCCAGCACGGGCTTAGTTTCATTTTGTTATTGATAGGATTTAGCACATGTCTGACATTCGCACCGGCCAGGTAAAATGGTTCAACGAAACCAAGGGTTTTGGCTTTATTGAACAATCCCAGGGTCCGGACGTATTCGTTCACTTCTCCTCCATCCAGAGCACCGGTTTCAAAACCCTGGCTGAAGGTCAAAAAGTCCAGTTCACTGTGACCCAGGGCAAAAAAGGCCCTCAGGCTGAGAACGTTACTCTGGTCTAAGCCCGCGCCAGTGAATCATGCAGGAGGAGCCAAGGCCCCTCCTCTTTTTTGCCCGCAATTTTCGCCTTCCACCACCTGTCACAACCGCTTGCCTCGATCAGCCCACAGAGTAACCCCCCCCTGTTTGCAGAAGGCGGCAGAGACACGCTGAGTAGACGCCAGATACGGCAAAGCATCGCAGCGCGATGTGAAGGGCAATTCAAAGAGATTATGAAAACGTCGAAGAGAGATTGGAGCGGGAAACGAGACTCGAACTCGCGACCCCGACCTTGGCAAGGTCGTGCTCTACCAACTGAGCTATTCCCGCAACGGAATGTCACTTACAAATGTTTGGAGCGGGAAACGAGACTCGAACTCGCGACCCCGACCTTGG
>NZ_JRJY01000037.1:46487-132650 GCF_000801015.1 Aeromonas sp. ZOR0001
AATATCACTTACAAATTTTTTGGAGCGGGAAACGAGACTCGAACTCGCGACCCCGACCTTGGCAAGGTCGTGCTCTACCAACTGAGCTATTCCCGCATCGGGCTGGTTTGCACCAGTGTCATCATCAGATTTTTGGAGCGGGAAACGAGACTCGAACTCGCGACCCCGACCTTGGCAAGGTCGTGCTCTACCAACTGAGCTATTCCCGCAACAATTTGGTTGTCTTGAGGCTGGCTGATGATTGGAGCGGGAAACGAGACTCGAACTCGCGACCCCGACCTTGGCAAGGTCGTGCTCTACCAACTGAGCTATTCCCGCAACTACCTTAAAACAGGCCGTACAGCATTTGGTTGCTTGCGCTACTGTACGGGAGCCGAATTATAAGAGCAGTCATTCCAATTGCAAGGGCTTTTTTGTCTGGTTGCGCGCGTTCGCTCAAAAGCTGGCCGAACTGTCGATTTTAGCAGCCAGCGCATGACAACCCCTTGCCAGAGAATCAGATCTTGAAGACGTGGCTGCGATAGAACTGCAGCTCGGCGATGGATTCGCGGATGTCGTCTAGCGCCTGGTGGGTGCCGCTCTTCTTGAACTGATCCAGCAGTTCCGGCTGCCAGCGGCGTACCAGCTCCTTGATGGTGCTGACGTCGACGTTGCGATAGTGGAAGAAGGCTTCCAGATCAGCCATGTGCTTGACCATGAAGCGGCGATCCTGACCGATGCTGTTGCCGCACAGCGGGCTGGTGCGCTCCGGCACCCACTGACGAATGAAGTCGAGGGTCTCGGCAACGGCTTTCGCCTCGTCATGCTGGCTCGCCTTGACCCGGGCCACCAGACCGCTCTTGGTATGGGTGTTGACGTTCCACTCGTCCATCTTGGCCAGCTCTTCATCACTCTGATGAATGGCGATGACCGGCCCTTCGGCCAGCACGTTCAGATCCTTGTCGGTGACTATGGTGGCGATCTCCAGTACCACGTTCTCTTCGGGGTCGAGACCCGTCATCTCCATGTCGATCCATACCAGGTTCTGCGCGCTGACTGTCATGATTGCTCTCTCTATTGGGAGGAATGGCGGAATTTTGCCAATTTGCATGTATCATACTGGCTTTGGATCTGTTCATAAACTGGCGAATCGAGTGGCAAAGAAAGCAAAACTCAATCTGGGTCAACAAAGGCGCGTCCAGGCCAACCGCGAACGGCGGCTGCAAAAAGATCACACCACAGTGGTGGATGACACCCTGTTTGGCCCCGCCATCGAAGGGGTGGTGATCAGCCGTTTTGGTCAGCACGCAGACGTGGAAGCGGTCGATGGCACCATCCACCGCAGCAACCTGCGGCGCAGCAGCATCAGCAGTCTGGTGTGCGGCGACAAGGTAGTGTGGCGTCCCGGCCTCAATGCCGCGACAGCGGGCGTCATCGAGGCGGTGCATCCGCGCCACTCGGTACTGACCCGGCCGGACTTCTACGACGGGGTCAAACCCATCGCCGCCAACATCGACCAGATCATCATCGTCTCGGCGGTGATGCCCGAGTTCTCCACCAACATCGTCGACCGCTATCTGGTGGCCGCCGAGGATGTGGAGATCCGCCCCCTCATCGTGCTGAACAAGGTCGATATGCTCGATGATGCCGCCAGAGCGCGCATCGAAAGCCAGCTCGAAACCTACCGCAAGCTCAATTACGAGGTGCTGCTGGTGAGCTGCGAGAGCGGTGAAGGGCTGGATGAGCTGAAAGCCAAGCTCACCGACAAGATCAGCATCTTCGTCGGCCAGTCCGGGGTGGGCAAGTCGTCCCTCACCAACGCCCTGATGCCGGGGCTGGATGTATTGACCGGCGAAATCTCCGAAAACTCGGGGCTCGGCCAGCACACCACCACCACGGCGCGGCTCTACCACTTCCCCAGCGGCGGCGATCTCATCGACTCCCCCGGGATCCGCGAGTTCGCCCTCTGGCATCTGGAGGCCGACCGCATCACCTGGTGCTTCGTCGAGTTTCGCGACTATCTGGGTGGCTGCAAGTTCCGCGACTGTACCCACAAGGACGATCCCGGCTGTGCCCTGCGCGCCGCGGTCGACGCGGGCGCCATCAGCGCCGATCGCTTCCACAACTATCACCGCATCCTGGAAACCATGCAGGAAGCCCGTCACGGTCGCCAGCAAGCGCGCCTGTGACCCTAATAAACCTACGTTGATGATGAACATGAGCATTACTGACAACCTGAAAATTGCCGGTCAATACTGTCTGCCCAAGCACGCCCTCTCCCGTCTGATCGGCAAGTTTGCCGCCGCCGAAGCGGGCAACATCACTACCAAAGTGATCGAGGCTTTTATCAAGCAGTACCAGGTCGACATGAGCGAGGCGCTGCACGAGAGCCCGGCCCACTACAAGAGCTTCAACGAGTTCTTCACCCGCGAGCTCAAGCCCGGCATCCGCCCCGTTATAGAAGATGCCATGACCCTGGCGCTGCCGGTGGATGGCACCGTCAGCCAGCTCGGCCCCATCCAGCAGGGTCGCATCATTCAGGCCAAGGGCCACGACTACAGCGCCCGCGAACTACTGGGCGGCTATGAGGATCTGGTGGCGCCGTTCAAGGATGGCGACTTTGCCACCATCTATCTGGCGCCCAAGGATTATCACCGCATCCACATGCCGCTGGACGGTGTGCTGGAGAGCATGGTGTTCGTGCCGGGGGATCTCTTCTCCGTCAACCCGCTCACCGCCGAGAACGTGCCCAACCTGTTTGCCCGCAACGAGCGGGTGGTGGCAACCTTCCGCACCCCGCACGGCCCCATGGCGCTGGTGCTGGTCGGTGCCACTATCGTGGCTAGCATCGAGACCATCTGGGCCGGCAACATTGCGCCGACCAAAGAGAAGAAGGTGGTGCGCTGGGACTACACCGGCGACGAGGCCATTACCCTGCAAAAAGGTGCCGAGATGGGGCTGTTCAAACTGGGCAGCACCGTGGTCTGCCTGTTTGGCCCGGGCATGCTGGCCGGTTTCGAGCCCCATCTGGCCAATGGCGTCACCACCCGCATGGGTCAGCCCTTTGCCAAGCTGGCGGAGCAGGCATGAGCGAGCAACCGAACGCCTCGCAGAAGAACAACCCGCTGCACGGGCTGACGCTGGAAGCCATCGTCACTGCGCTGGTCGAACACTACGGCTGGGAAGAGCTGGGGCAGCAGATCAATATCCGCTGCTTCACCGATAATCCCAGCATCAAGTCCAGCCTGAAGTTCTTGCGCAAGACACCCTGGGCTCGGGAGAAGGTCGAAAGCCTCTACCTCTACGTCCAGCGCAAGCAAGCCAAATCGAAGAAGGAAGGGCAAGATGGCCTTTAAGATTACGTACACCTATAAAAAACAGGCCAAAGAGATCGGCTACGCGAACGACAAGTTCCGCAGCATCTACGACGCCATCGCGGCTGCCGAAGGGCTGGATCTCACCAGTTTTCACGCTATGGAGGCCCAGCTGGCTCAGGTTTGTCGCCGTGACAAAAAAAGCGTGAAGGATTACCAGGAGAACTACTTCAAAGAGTTGGGATTCTCCAACATCGTCATCGAACGGGATCTTCAGGAGTAACCATGCGCACCTTGACTCTGATGGCCGCCTCTCTGCTGCTGGCGGCATGCAGTACACCGGAACAACATCTGGTTGGCAGCGATCGCGACAGCCACGGCTGTATCGGCAGTGCGGGCTATCAGTGGTCAGCGCTGACTGGCAAATGTGTGCGCCTGTTCGAGCAAGGCATCCGGCTCAATCCAACTGATGCCAGCCAGACCAGCAGCGCCTTCGTGCTGTTCAACACCGACCAGACGCAGGCCGAACTGCATCTACCAAGCGGCGAGCAGCACCTGCTGACCCGTCAAGGTGCGGAGGGCAACTGGTCGTGGCAGGGCAGCGGCTACACCCTCTTTATCTGGAAGGGTTATGTGCTCAAGCACGGTGACAAGGCGCTCTATCACGGGGAATAACCCCGAGGAATAGCGCACGGCGTGGTATCGGCACGATACCCGCGAAAAAAATGCCGACCCTGTGGTCGGCATTTTTGTTTTTGCAACAGCCTGTTATCAGGCACGGCTGAGGTAATCGGCCTGCCCTACCCACTTGTAGCTGGTAAGCTCGGTCAGCCCCATGGGGCCACGGGCGTGCAGCATCTGGGTCGACACCGCCACTTCAGCACCCAGACCAAACTGGCCACCATCGGTGAAACGGGTGGAGGCGTTGACGTAGACCGCCGCCGAACCGGCGCCGTTGACGAAACGCTCGGCGTTGGCCAGATCGTTGGTCAGGATGGCATCAGAGTGGCCGGCATTATGCTCGCGCATATGGGCCAGAGCCTCGTTCACATCCGCCACCAACTTGACCCCCAGGGTCAGCCCGAGCCACTCGGTATCGAAATCCTCCGGCCCCGCCTCGCACAGGTTGTCGGCACCCGCCAACTGCGTCATGGCGTTGGGCGCGGCCACCAGCGTCACCTTGCGCTCGTTCATCAGCGTCACTAGCTGCGGCAGGAAAGCCGAAGCGACTTTCTCGTGTACCAGCAGGGTATCGAGGGCGTTGCAAGCGGAGGGGCGTTGCACCTTGGCGTTGTCGATGACCGCCAGAGAGCGCACCAGATCGGCACTCTCGTCGACGAAAATATGGCTGATACCGAACCCGCCGATGATGACCGGGATGGAGCTGTTCTCCTTGCACATCTTGTGCAGGCCGGCACCGCCACGGGGGATGATCATGTCCACATAGCGGTCTAGGCGCAGCAACTCGCCGACCAGCGCCCGATCCGGGTTGTCGATGTACTGCACCGCCGCCTCGGGCAGACCGGAGGCCGCCAAGGCATGCTGGATCACCCGCACCAGCTCCAGATTGGAGTGGAAGGTCTCGCGCCCACCACGCAGGATGCTGGCGTTGCCGGTCTTGAGGCAGAGGCTGGCGATGTCGATGGTGACGTTGGGGCGCGCCTCGTAGATGACGCCGATAACCCCGATGGGCACCCGACGACGGGAGAGCCGCAGGCCATTTTCCAGCACCCGGCTATCCATTTCGGCGCCGACCGGATCATCCAGCATGATCACCTTGCGCACATCTGCCACGATACCGGCCAGCCGGGCCGGATTGAGCAGCAGGCGATCCAGCATCGCCTCTGACAAGCCCGCCTCACGGCCGGCGGCGATATCTTTCGCATTGGCGGCGAGGATCTGTTCACTGCGCGCTTCAAGCTCGTCGGCGATGGCGGCCAGCGCCCGGTTCTTCTGCGCCGTGCTGACAGTAGCCAGCTGATAGGCAGCTTCACGGGCCGCCTGCCCCATTTTCTCCAGACTCATCTCGGTTCCCTTTTGTTCATGCCGTGCCGCCCTGATTAGAGCAGCACCATATCGTCTCGATGGATGGCTACTGAACCATATCCATAGCCCAGTACCTGCTCAATCTGATCCGAGTGGACGCCGCGCAACTTGTCCAGCTCCAGATGGTCGTAACGGCAGATACCGCGCGCCAACTCAGCACCTTTGGGATCAAGAATGCGCACCACATCGCCTCGAATAAAGTCGCCCTTGACTGCCACAATCCCCTTGGGCAGCAGGCTGGAGCCTTTCTCCTTCATGGCGGCCACTGCGCCCTGATCCACATGAACTTCGCCGTGAGGAGGTGGGCCTGCCAGGATCCAGCTCTTGCGCCCTTCCAGCGGGGACGCCAGCGCCGGGAACAGGGTACCAATCCGCTCGCCCTTGGCAAGACGGCCAATCACCTCCGGCATCTGGCCGGTCGCGATCACCACGTTGACGCCGGCGCGACGCGCCACATCGGCGGCCTGCAGCTTGGTAGCCATGCCGCCGGTGCCAAGGCCGCTGACACTGTCACCCGCCAACGAGCGCAGGGTATCGTCGATGGTCTGCACCTCTTCAATGAGCTGGGCATCGGGATTGGTACGCGGATCGGCGGTAAAGAGCCCCTTCTGGTCTGTCAGCAGGATCAGCAGATCCGCATCCGCCAGAATGGCGGCCCGTGCGGAGAGGTTGTCGTTGTCGCCGACCTTGATCTCGGCGGTCGCCACCGCATCGTTTTCGTTGATGACCGGAATAATGCGGTGATCGAGCAGTGTGCGCATGGTGTCGCGGGCGTTGAGGTAGCGCTCCCGATCTTCCAGATCGGCGCGGGTCAGCAGCATCTGGCCGATATGCAGACCGTAGAGGTTGAACAGATCCTGCCATACCCGAATAAGCTGGGTCTGACCAACCGCCGCCAGCATCTGCTTGTTGGGCAGGGTTGGCGCCAGTGGCGGGTGACCCAGATGTTCACGCCCGGCGGCGATAGCACCTGATGTGACGACCACGACTCGATGGCCGTGACGGTGCAAGGCCGCACACTGTCTGACCAGCTCGACCATATGGGCACGATTGAGCTGGGAAGACCCCCCTGTGAGCACGCTGGTGCCCAACTTGACGACTATGGTTCTGTTTTCCATGGGAGCATAAAGGCTAAAAAGTAAGGAATATCTTTATACCCACGGCCATGGAGCCCTGCAAGGCAATTAACGTCGGGGTGAGGAGATGAAGCAAAGCCCGGATGATTGCGGTCGGAAGGGGAGATGGCTGACTGATGGCCCGGCAAACAGCGGGATGCTGCTCGCCGGGCATCAGGGATCAAGCAGCGGTCACGGTCAACTCATTGGTGACCTGATCCGCTGGCGCTAACTGACACTCCAGAGCCGTCAGTTTGTCGCTGATGAGCTTGTAGAAACGGTTGAGGGTCCGCTCCACTTCTACCTGGTGCTTCTTGGGGATCGGCTTGTCCAGCCACTCACCATCAGCATTGTAGAAACCGAGCTGATAATGGTAACGGAAATGGTGATCGTCCTGCTCCAGCACCAGCCACCAGCCCCAGAACTCCCGTTTGTCCGGCGCCGGCTTGGCGCTGACACAGACCGACAGGCAGTCGAAACGATAACGCCCCTCTTCGCAGAGATCTTCGCGCAAATAGGGGCCAATGGCAGCAAACTGCCTCAGCAGTCGCTTGTAGGTCACTCTTTCAGACATGTTAACCTCCCTGTTAAACAAGCCGCGCCACCTCGGGATGGCGTCAGTTCTTTAGCGCAATGTCAGGTACACAAATGCTGTTTCAGCCACTCGACGATTTCGTCCAGCGCCTTGTCATACACCTCCAGCAAAGGCTGCTTGTCGAATACGATGGCCTTGCCGTTACGACTGGCCGCCGCCAATGCCCGTACATCCTGCTCGGGACAAATAAAATCTCGCTTGTGTCCAATACTCAATATCGGCACAGAGGTGCGAGTCCCCAGTAATCCTTGTGTTTTAAGTGAAAAAACCTGGCACTTGGTACGCATGCCGTCCCACTGCGCCGCATCCGCCCCCAACCGGTTGGCCAGACTGTCCCGCATCATACGCGGACACTTGGCAAACAGCTCCTGATTGGTAAACACCTGATTGACACCGGCGCCGACACAAACCACGGTGCGCAGCTTAAAGGGTTCGATAAAGGCCAGTCTGGCTGCGATATTGCCCGCCAGACGCATCCCCACCATGGCGATACGCTGATGATCGACCCAGGCCACTTCGGAGAGGTAATGGAGCACCGCCTGATGGAGACGGCTCGTATCTTGCACCAGCGGCCAATGCTCGGCATAACCGACCCCGGGCATATCGAGGGAGAGCATGCCGATACCGTTGGGCTCGAGCCGCTTGAGATAGAAGTTGAGGAAATCGAGCTGCAGGGAGTCGATCCCGCCGCTGATGATCACCAGCGGCACCGGTTTTTCGGTCGTCGGCAGGTGGAGATAACCCTGAATATGCTTGCCGCGAAAAGGCACCTGGATCTCTTTGAGCGGCACCTTGAACAGGCGACCCGCCTCGCGATAGGCCATGTTACCGAGCAGCTGGGCCTGATCCGCCAGCTCGTCATCCTTGAGATGGGGATAGCTGGCGATGGAGTAGTAGCGCACCGCCTTGAGCAGCTGTTTCAAGGCGCCAGAAGGATCACCCTTCTCGCGCAGTTCGCGGCCCTGCTTGAAATAGTTGCCAGCCACCTGGCTCCACTCGTAGATCCAGTTGCCGGGCACATAGCCCTTGATGGTATCGAGATAGCAATCGTGGGTACGCTCGCCGGTCGCCATGGCGATACGGGCCAGGGTCTGCTCCACTTCGATGGGATCAGCCCCCTGCCAAGTCCAGGAGGGGCGGCGCAGCAGGCGATACCAGCTCTTTGACATGGATCCGTCGATAAACATCTCGTCTGACTCGGCTTGCGCCAGATCAGCCGCACTGGAGTTGGAGATCTCGGATGTTTCCAATACCTTCTTGACGCGGGTAAAGAGCTGTTCGGTCAGGTTTAGGTCTTCGTTCAAGTCCAAGATAGTGTCCCATTCATATCAGGCAATAGCTCATCTTAACCACTTTTACTGCCCATCAGCCACCCTGCAACAGATTGATACACAAAAAAACAGGGCTCCAAATTGGAGCCCTGTGAAACCATTATTGCCGGTTGCGACCAATGGACGCAGCGAGCGTCACATCCCGATCCCGTTACTTTTCGTCGCAGATCGGTGTGGCGAACTCCAGTGCCATATCCCATGGCTGTTCGATCCAGGTATCCTGCGGGATCGCCACTTCGAAATCGTCCAGTAGCGCTTCGCCCATCGGCTTGGCGAAAATCGCGATGAACTTGGCTTTCGGATAGAGCTCGCGGATCGCCTTGGCGGTAGTGCCTGTGTCTACCAGATCTTCCACCACCAGCCAGCCTTCGCCGTCACCAGCGGTGGTGGCAGCCTTCACGACCACCAGCTCGCGCTGGCTGTCATGGTCATAGCTGGAGATGCAGAGGGTTTCCACATTACGAATGCCAAGTTCACGGGCCATCAGGGCTGCGGGCACCAGGCCACCACGGCTGACCGCGATGATACCTTTCCACTGGCTGACAGGCAGCTGACGACGGGCCAGACGGCGAGCTTCACGTTGCAGGTTGTCCCACGACACATAGAACTTTTTCGGCATGTTATCGATCTCGAATAGTTATTTAAAAACAATCACTTAAAATAACAACACCCGCAATTATCCCTGCGGATGCCAGTAAATGGCGGCCCTTGCCCGACTGAATTCAGATTGCACTTCGGCTGCCTCAGGGCTAAGCCTCGGCAGCAAATCTGATAACAATGGAAGCAAGATGGGCTTATCCGGCGATCGGTTAGATGATGTGTCCAAACCGCGGACAGGCTGTTGGGCCGATATGATAGCACCGTTTGCAGAGAAAATGCCTGGCAAACGTATGCCAAAAACAGGAAAAATCGGCATCCCCCTCTCCATTCGGCACATCTCGAGCGCCAAACGACTAACCTGCCGTCCCTGCTGCCGAGTCCTAATAGCTGTGCGGCAAATCGCAGATAAAAAAATAGCAGGGGGAGGATTTACCTCACGCACCTGCTGCTTTCTCGCCTCTGCCTGGTTGGGCAGCTCGTCTTAGCGACGAGTGACGAAGGGGTTAGGGTAGCTGAAACCCTGGGTATACAAAGAGGGGGCAAACCAATAGGTTGAGTTGCTGCCTGGCATATTGAAACTCCTGATTGCTTAACAAGTTACGTACCTTTAATGCGGGCTCAAATCCTTGAACGAACACTCGGTTCCATGGAGGCGCACTTGCTTTGCTTCGGTTCCCTGGAGGCTTTCATCGTCATCCTGACGGGTGGCGAACCACGGGAGCTAATTTACCAGTCGGTGCGTTAAATTCAATATTTTTGTGAGATCGGTCACACATTTTCTTTTCTATCGGTCAGCGTCGTCCGAACCTGACGATCGTACTGCCTGGTTGCCATCAGCCAGCACAAGCTGCCTGCGATTTGCGCTGATTGCTCACATTTTTGTGTGATTGACTGTATTATCGTTATCCTCTTCCCCGGCCCGCTGATGGGGCCCTGTTAATTCCGTGCTGGTAAGGAGTCCCGACGTGGCACAGCTTAGCTCTCTCTCTCCCAAACTGATTTGGCATTTCTTCGAACAGATCTGCTCCATCCCCCACCCTTCCAAACATGAAGCCAAACTGAGCGCCTGGATCATCCAATGGGCTCAAGGGGAAGGCCTGGCGGTCAAGCAGGACAAGGTCGGCAACATCATCATCAAGAAACCGGCCACCCCGGGGATGGAAAACCGCAAAGCCGTGGTACTGCAGGCCCACATCGACATGGTGCCGCAGGCCAACGCCGACACCAAACACGACTTCGCCAACGATCCCATCGATGCCTATGTCGATGGCGAGTGGGTCACTGCCCGTGGCACCACTCTGGGTGCCGATAACGGCATCGGCATGGCCGGTTGCCTGGCTGTGCTGGCTGACAAGACCATCAAGCACGGTCCGCTGGAAGTGCTGCTGACCACAGACGAAGAGACCGGCATGACCGGCGCATTCGGTCTGGAAGCGGGCTGGCTGGAGGGCGAAATTCTGCTCAACACCGACTCCGAAGAGGATGGCGAGGTCTACATGGGCTGCGCTGGCGGTGTGGATGCCAATATCCGCTTCCCGCTCGAGCTGGTTGATGCTGCTGAAGGTGAAGCGTTCGAGCTGGCGGTCAAAGGGCTGCGTGGCGGCCACTCCGGTTGCGATATCCATCGCGGCCGTGGCAACGCCAACAAGCTGCTGGTGCGTCTGCTCAAAGCAGCAGAGCCGCTGAGTGTTCGTCTGGCCGAGATCCACGGCGGCACGCTGCGCAACGCCATCCCGCGCGAAGCTCGCGCCACCCTGCTGGTGCCCGCAGCCAGCGTAAACGAGTTCAAGGCGCTGGTTGACCGCTACACCGGGATCTACCAGACCGAACTGGCCGCCACCGAGCCGAACCTGACCGTGCTGGTCAACAACGCCGCCAAACCGGCCAAGTTGATGAGCGTCTCCCTGCAGCAGCGCCTGCTGGATGCCCTGATGGCCTGCCCGAACGGCGTGATGCGCATGAGCGATGCCATGCCCGGCGTGACCGAAACCTCTACCAACCTGGGGGTCATCAAGACTCAGGATGGCGAAGTGTACGTCCAGTGCCTGATCCGCTCCCTGATTGACTCCGGCCGCGAGAGCATCGAGCAGATGACCCGCTCCCTGTTCACCCTGGCAGGCGCCAGCTGCGAATTCACCGGGGCCTATCCGGGTTGGGCGCCGAACGTGGACTCCCCCGTCATGGCGCTGGTACGCAACAGCTACCAGACCCTGTTTGGTACCATGCCCAACGTCATGGTGATCCACGCTGGTCTCGAGTGCGGTCTGTTCAAGAGCGCCTATCCGGAGTGGGACATGGTCTCCTTCGGCCCGACCATCCGCGGTGCCCACTCCCCTGACGAGAAGGTACATATCCCGGCGGTCGAACGTTTCTGGCAACTGCTGGTGCACGTGCTGGAAGCGATTCCGGCCAAATAACCCGGCCTGCGCCACACGGCAAAACAAAGCCCCGCACTGCTGCGGGGCTTTTTATTGTCTGTTACAGCCAGATTTTGGCGCTTAACGGATGCCGCGGGCCTCGCGGATCCACTCCCAGGCTTGCTGGATCTCCTGGGTCTTCTCCTTGGCCATCTCCATCATCTCCGGCGGCAACCCCTTGGCGGCCAGCTTGTCCGGGTGATGTTTGCTCATCTCCTTGCGGTAGGCGCGCTTGATATCCTGATCGCTGTCGCTCTCGCTCACCCCCAGCAGCTGGTAGGCATTCTTGAGGCGCTCCGCAGAGGGTGCCGCCTGCCGATACTGCTGGCCACCGGAATGGCCCCCCTGATACTGGCCATGAGCCTGATTGAAGAAGTTCATCTGCGCTTCGGCCATCGCCAGAATGCGGGCCAACTCGATGCGGCTGAAGCCCAGCTCGTCGGCAATGGTGTGCAGAATGGCGCGCTCGCCCTCCTCCACCCGCCCGTCGGCAAAGGCCGCCTGCAGTTGTACCTCGAGGAAGAAGCGCAGAATATCGCGCTGCCCCAGACTGGCACGGCGGAACTCGGCCAGGGTCTCGCGCAGCGGGAAGTCGGCCTCTTTACCGAGACGAAACGACTCCTGCGCCCGGGCACGCTGTTCGCCCGCCAGCCGCATCCGATCCATCAGGTTGGAGGCAACCCGGATCTCCTGCTCGGTCACCTGACCGCTTGACTTGGCGATGTGACCCATCACCGAGAAGGTGGCATGGAAGAAGACGGCTTGCTGCTCTTGACTCGGGCCGCGACGAAACGCCCCCTGCAACCCCATGCCACGGTCGAAACGGTGGCCGATCCAGAGGCCAATCAGGGCGCCGATGATATTGCCGAGCAGAAAACCGAAGAAGGCGCCCAGCACCTTACCCCAAATACGCATGGTTCAAGACCTCTTGAAGTTAATGAGTGCGGGCCTGGAGCTGGTCATCCAGCTCGCGCAGTCGATCGACCGTGCCAATATCGCGCCACTCGCCAGCGAGCAGGCTGCCGCCCACCCGCCCTTGCGCCATCCAGTCACGGAGCAGGGGCGCCAGCTTGCGGGCACCGCCCGCGAGACCGGCAAAGGCCGCCGGATCATATAGTCCGACCCCGCTGAAGGTAAACGCTGGCGTATCCATAACTCGCCCTTCTTGCAAGGCAAAGTCCCCGGCGGGGTGCTGGGGCGGATTGGGCACCAGCCAGAGGTGGGCCAGATCATCGCCAAGGGGCTGGCTGACCAGAGTGTGATAATCGAGATCGAGCCAGGTATCGCCGTTGATCACCAGAAAAGGGTCTGCCCCCAGCAGCGGCAGCGCCTGCACTATGCCGCCCGCGGTCTCCAGTGCGCTCTCCTCGGCTGACCAGTGGATGGTCACGCCAAGCGCACTGCCATCACCCAGGCTATCGACCAGCTTGTGGCCAAGCCAGGCGTGGTTGATGACCAACTCGGTCACGCCAGCGGCTTTGAGTTTTTCGATGTGATGAACGATGAGCGGCTTGCCCCCCACCGCCAGCAGCGGCTTGGGCAGCAGGTCAGTCAGCGGGCGCATTCGCTCGCCACGGCCAGCGGCCAGGATCATCGCCTTCATGATTTAACTCCAGCATTGGCGATCCCCGGCAACACCACCTGCTCCAGCCACTGACCAAAACGGGCCAATACCGGATAGGCACTACCGTGAGTGCGACAGACATCCACCACGTAGCCGAGGGTGCGGGGAATATCCTTGAGATAGCCGGACTTGCCGTCGCGATGATAGAGCCGGGTGAAGATCCCCGCCGCTTTGAGGTGGCGCTGCATGCCGGTCAGGTCGGCATCACGACGGAAACTGGCATAGTCGCGCTCGCCAAGCAGACCCGCCTGTTGCAGGGTGGCAAAGCCGTGGCGCATACCTTCATCGATCACCTCGTCAGGCCAGCGTATGTAGCAATCTTTAAGCAAGGAGACCAGGTCATAGGTGAGCGGCCCGATGACCATATCCTGAAAATCGATGATGGCCAGCCGGCTGCTCTCGGGAGTATCCCCGCCACACACCATCAGGTTGCGACTGTGGAAATCTCTATGCATCACCCCCTGCGGCTGGGCCAGATTGCAGGCGGTGAGGCAGGCAAAGGTCTCGTCCAGCAGTTGCTGCTCTTCATGGCTCAGGGTCAGTTGCAGATGATGACCCAGCAGCCACTCGGGGAAAATGCTGTTCTCCCGCGCCATAAAAGCTGCATCGAAGGGTTCAAGCGCCAGTTCAACCGCCCCCAGGCGGGGCAGCAAATCAATCGCCTTGCCATACCAGGCCAGCACATTGTGTTCGTTCAGGCAGCTGATCAGCTGGGTATCGCCCAGGTCACTGACCGCCAGCAGCCCCTGTTCGTAGTCCACCGCCTTGACCTCTGGCGCCAACAGCTGACGCGCCTGCAAGGCGGCCGCGTTACGAACAAACTCATGATTTTTTTCTGTTTTCGGATTGGCATCCACCCACACAAGACCACCACCACGAGAGTAGCGGCGGAAGCTGGCATCACCGGAAATGAGGGTAAGCGTGAGAGTGGCATCACCGGAAATACGGCGTGCCCACTGCAATAGCAGGGAATCGCGATCGTGCATAAGTAGAGGACCAAGGTGGAAAGCAGCACTTGGCTGTTAGCCCTGGCCGCAATAATGCTTTATCATTGCTGGCTAACATAAAGCAATGACATGCAATGTCAACTCGATGAAACCTGTCGTAAAATGCATGCCTTGGATCAACCGTATCTATCACGGATTGCACGAGTCTTTCACATGACAAAATGGACACTGGGGTACCGCTATCCCATCGCCCTGACTATCAGCCTGGCCCCCGCACTCACCCCTATGATGGTGCAGGCGGCCCCGTTCGAAGCGCCGCCAGCCACCGGCATTCTCGATAGTCTCTGCTATGACTATGTTCCCAAGATAGAGAAGCCTGCATCGGATCAGGATGCCAACGCACAGCCGGTCGAGGTTGATGCCGACCGTCTCGAGGCCAAACAGGGCGGCACCGCCGTCTATGAAGGCGACGTCAAGGTTCGTCAGGGTGTTCGCAAGTTTGACTCCGACTATGCCCAACTCGACCAGAAGAGCCGGGATGTCATCGCCATCGGCAACATCTATTACAACGACGGTCAGGTGACCGTCACCAGCGACAAGACTCTCAAATCCAACCTGGATACCAAGAACTCCGAACTGGAAGAGGGCAAGTATCAGGTGCATGGCTCACCGGTGCGCGGCTTTGCCAAGCGCGTGGTGATGACCAACAACAACCAGAACATCACCATGGAGGGGGCCCAGTACACCACCTGCCCCCCCGGTCAGGAAGTGTGGACCCTCAAGGCGGGCAGCATCGACATCGACCAGAAAGAGGTGTTCGGCGAAGCCTGGAATGCCAGCCTCTGGCTCTATGATTACCCGGTGTTCTACTTCCCCTATATCAACTTCCCCATCAAGGATGAGCGGAAGACCGGTCTGCTCTACCCGGGTTACAAGCAAAGCTCCAGCAACGGCATGGATATCACCCAGCCCTTCTACTGGAACATAGCTCCCAACTACGATGCCACCATCACCTCCCGTTTTATGGATAAACGCGGCCTGATGGAACAGGTGGAGTTCCGCTACATGCCGGACCCCGCCCACACCGGCACTCTCTATTTTGAAAATCTGGCGGATGACAAGCAGTACAGCCCGAGCAATCCGAGTCTGGCTGGCCTGTCCGATGGACATCGCTACCTGATGAACGTCCGCCACGGTTCCGCCCTGATGGATGGCAGCCTGCGTTTTGGTATCGACTACACCCAGGTGCGCGACAAGGATTACAACTACTTCAACGACTTCAGCCCGCAAGTGGGTACTCAGGTCGACAGCCAGTTGCAGCAATCCTTTACCGCCGGCTACTACCAGCCCAACTGGAACCTCACCTCCGAGGTGCGCCGCTACCAGATCCTGAGTCCGTATGTTCTACTGCCCCACGAGATGCTGCCGCGTATCGACTACAACTACTATCAGCAAGGTACGTGGTTCGATCTGGCCTGGAACAGCGAACTAACCAAGTTTGGCTATGACAGCGGCAGTGCCACCATCCAGCAGGCCGGTGAGCGCTATACCGCCACCCGTCTGCATCTGGCTCCGACCCTGACCGTGCCTCTGGTGGATGCACCGGGTTACTACCTGACCAGTCAGTACAAACTAATGTTTACCTCCTATAACCAAGAGGTACCTGATACTTATAAACACCCCAACCTAAGCGGTAACACCGCGTTAGATCGCAATGCCCAGTTGTATATGCAAGGGAACGAATCAGTACTGAAAGACGGCACCATTACCCGCACTTTGCCATCCTTCCGGCTCAAGGGGGGCGTCAACTTCGATCGGCCACTCGACTGGTATGATGGCAAGGGCACCCAGACCCTGGAACCCGAGTTCCAGTACCTCTATATCCCTTACAAAAATCAGGACGAGATCGGGATCTACGACTCCACCACCACCCGTCAGGATTACTACAGCCTGTTCAGTGATCGCCGCTTTGCCGGTCTCGACCGCATCAGCGATGCCAATCGGGTCACCGTTGGCCTGACCAGCCGGGTCTATGACAATGTGGGTGATGAACGGTTGCGTCTGGCGGTAGCCCAGGCCTTTGAAATGACGCCACCCAAGGTGCGCCTCTACCCTTCAAATCCGGAAAGTACCAACGCCCGCTCCCTGCTCTCGTTTGAGGGGGATGCCCGGATCACCGATGAGTGGTTTGCCCACGCAGGAACCCAGTACGATACCTCCGAGGGTGAATTTACGGCTGGCAACGGTGCAGTCGAGTACCGGACCGGCAAGCTGACCACTCAGGTCAACTACCGCTACATCAAGGATGGCAACCTGGACTATCGCTATCCGACCAACACAGCACTGGCAGAAGATCTGAGCCAGGCGGGTCTGGTGATGATGGCGCCGATCGCCGATCAGTGGCAGATGTATGGCGGTTACTACCGTGACATCAAGCAGGATGTGAACATTGACCGCAAGCTCGGTGTCAAATACGACTCCTGCTGCTGGAGCATCAACATGAGCCTGGAGTGGCACAATCAGCCGGACAACGTCACCCTGAAGCCCATTTCGGAAAAAGTCATTGGTCTGCAGTTTGAAATGAAGGGACTTGGCAGCGTGGGTACAGGTGGCCGCAGCGTCACACTGGATACCGAGCTGTTGCCCTATGTTCGCCCGTTTAATCTGAAAGGCCAGCAATGATGCTGGTCCAGCCTTGAGAGATGGATATGAAAAAGACCCTGATTGCCCTGCTGACCGCGGGAATGTTCGGTGCCATGAGCCAGGCCGCACTGGCTGCGCCCGAGCTGATGGACAAGGTGCTGGCCGTGGTCAACAAGGACGTGGTGCTGTCCAGCCAACAGGACGCACTGGTCAACAAGGTAAAACTCTCCGCTCAAGAGAGCGGCCAGTCCCTGCCTGACGATGCCACCCTGCGCAAACAGGCGCTGGATCGCCTGATCCAGGAGAGCCTGCAGTTGCAACTGGCGGAGCGCCAGGGGCTGAAGATCAGCGACACCCAGCTGGAACAGGCTATTCAGGGCATCGCTGCCGACAACAAAATGACCCTGGATCAGCTGCGGGCCCAGCTCGCCCGTGAAGGGATGACCTATGCCCAGTATCGGGAAGAGGTGCGCCGCGAGATCCTGATGAACGAGGTGCGCCGCAACCAGGTGCGCCGCCGTATCAACATCTCCGAGCAGGAGGTGAAGCAGGTGGTGGAGATCCTGAAGAAACAGGGTCAACAGCAGAACGAATACCACGTCGGCCATATCCAGATTGCCCTGCCGGACAACCCCACAGCCGCCCAGCTGGATGCCGCCAAGAGCAAGATCGAGCGCATTCTGGCCGCCCTCAAGCAAGGTGCCGACTTCCGCAAACTGGCCATTGCCGAGAGTAATGGTCCCAAGGCGCTGGAAGGGGGTGATTGGGGCTGGATGAGCCCGCAAGAGATGCCGACCCTGATGGCGGAAGCGGTGCAAGGTGCCAAGAAGGGCGACATCGTCGGCCCGCTGCGCTCCGGCGCCGGCCTGCACATCGTCAAAGTGTTCGACACCAAGGGTCAGCAACAAGTGATGCAGACCGAGGTGAAGGCACGTCACATCCTGATCAAGCCCTCCATCATCCTGAGCGAAGAGAAAGCCAAGGGGATGCTGGATGGCATTCTGCACGACATCAAGAGCGGCAAGGCCAGCTTCGCCAGCATGGCGGAGAAGTACTCCGAAGATCCGGGCTCTGCGGTGCAGGGTGGCGAACTGGGCTGGTCTGATCCCAACGTCTATGTCCCCGAGTTCCGCGACATGGTCAACCGTCTGCAACCGGGCCAGATCAGTGCCCCGTTCCGTACCAGCCATGGCTGGCACATCGTGCAGGTGGAAGATCGCCGCAGCCAGGATGCGACCGACAAGGCTCAGGAGCAGCGCGCCTACCAGCTGATCTACAACCGTCGCTTCGTGGAAGAGTCCCAGGCGTGGCTGGATGAGCTGCGTGACGAAGCCTACATCCAGATCGAAGGAGCCGGTAGCTGATGAGCTGCCGTCGCCTTGCCGTTACCCCGGGCGAACCGGCCGGGATCGGCCCGGATCTGGTGCTGCAGATTGCCCAGCAGGATTGGCCCCACCAGTTGGTGGTGATCGCCGATCCGGCGCTGCTGCGCGAGCGGGCAACCCTGCTTGGGCTGCCCATCGAGCTTGAGCCCTACGATGCCGCTGCCCCTGCCCGCCCCCAGCGGGCGGGCACTCTGACCGTCTGTCCGGTCACCCTCGGCGCTTCTGTGGTGCCGGGCGAGCTGAACGAAGGCAATGGCGCCTATGTATTGGCTACCCTGCAGCGTGCCTGTGATGGCAACATGAGCGGCGAATTTGCCGCCGTGGTGACCGGGCCGGCGCACAAGGGGATCATCAACCAGGCCGGGGTCTCGTTCAGTGGCCACACCGAGTTCTTTGCCCAGCAATCCAACACCGCCGATGTGGTGATGATGCTGGCAACCGAGGGGCTGCGGGTCGCACTGGCGACCACCCATATTCCGCTGGCCTATGTAGCGATGGCCATCACCGAAGATCGCCTCGGCAAGGTGATCCGGATCCTCAACGAGGATCTCACAACCAAGTTTGGTATCGCCAAACCCCGTATTTACGTCTGCGGCCTCAACCCCCACGCCGGGGAAGGTGGCCATCTTGGACGTGAAGAGATTGACGTGATCGAACCCGCCCTGGCCACCCTGCGCCAGGAGGGGATCGATCTGATCGGCCCGTTGCCGGCCGACACCCTGTTCCAGGAGAAATACCTCAAGGATGCGGATGCGGTACTCGCCATGTACCACGACCAGGGGCTGCCCGTGCTCAAGTACAAGGGCTTCGGCAGTTCGGTCAATATCACCCTGGGGCTTCCCTTCATCCGCACTTCGGTGGATCACGGCACCGCGCTGGATCTGGCAGGCAAGAGCCTGGCCGATCCGGGCAGCCTTGTCACCGCGATTAACCACGCCATCAAGATGGTAGAGAAAAAAAGATATGAGCAGTAAGGTGCACATGGGCCACACGGCCCGTAAGCGTTTCGGTCAGAACTTCTTGCACGACCGGTATGTGATCGATCAAATCGTCGCCGCCATCAACCCGCAGCCGGGTCAGAATCTGGTGGAGATCGGTCCGGGTCTGGCCGCGCTGACCGAGCCGGTTGCCGCCCAGATGGACAAAATGACCGTGGTCGAGCTTGACCGGGACCTGGCAGCTCGCCTGCGCGAGCACCCGACTCTCAAAGACAAGCTGACCGTCATCGAAGCGGACGCCATGCGTTTCGACTTCGGCACCCTGATGGGTGAAGGCAAGGGGCCGCTGCGTATCTTCGGCAACCTGCCCTACAACATCTCCACCCCGCTCATCTTCCACCTGTGCGAGTTCGCTGATCGGGTAGAAGACATGCACTTCATGCTGCAAAAGGAAGTGGTGTTGCGTCTGGCCGCAGGCCCGGGCAGCAAGGCTTATGGCCGTCTCAGCGTGATGACCCAGTACTACTGTCAGGTAGTGCCTGTGCTGGAAGTGGGCCCGGGTGCCTTCAAACCGGCGCCGAAAGTGGACTCTGCCGTGGTTCGCCTGATCCCGCACAAGAATCCGACCATAGTCGCAAAAGACATTCGTTGTCTGAATCGCGTCTGTACCGAGGGCTTTGGCCAGCGTCGCAAGACCATCCGCAACAGCTTCTCCAACTTCATCACCGACGCCCAGCTGACCGAACTTGGTATCGATGGCAACCTGCGCCCGGAGAATCTCTCCCTCGAGCAGTTTGTCATGATCGCCAACTGGCTGGCGGATCAGCAACAGGCCTGATCCTGTGGCACTCCCGCACATCGAGATCCGCCCATACCCCGTGTATGTGGCGGGCTCCAAAGACCCTTACCAGTTTCACTATCTGATCGAGATTGAGAATCTGGGGCCCGGCCCGGTGCAACTGCTGCATCGACGCTGGCTCATCACCGATGCCAATGGCAAGATGCTGGAAGTGGCAGGCCCGGGCGTGGTCGGGGAACAACCCGTCATTGCCGAAGGTGAGACCTACCGCTACCAGAGCGGCGTGCCGCTAGCGACCCCGCTTGGGGTGATGGAAGGGAGCTATACCCTGCAAGATGGCTCTGGTCAGCAGTTTGAGGCGCCCATCGCCCCCTTCACGCTGGCTATCCCCAATATTATCAACTGAGGTTTCATGGCGAACTGTTTTGTCGGTGACATCCAGGGCTGTTACGACGACTTGCGCCGTCTGCTGGATCTTGCCGCGTTCGATCCCGAAAATGACGTGCTCTGGCTCTGCGGCGATCTGGTCGCCCGCGGCCCGGACTCCCTCAATACCCTGCGTTTTGTCAAAGGGCTGGGCAACCGTGCCGTTACCGTGCTCGGCAACCACGACCTGCACCTGCTGGCGGTCGCCGATGGCGTTGCACCGCTCAAGAAGAAAGACAAGCTGCAAAGCCTGATGGATGCCCCTGATCGGGATGAACTGCTGGAGTGGCTGCGCCACCGCCCACTGCTGGCCGAACATCCGGATCTCCCCATCATGATGGTGCATGCCGGGATCTCCCCCGCATGGGATGTCCGCACCGCGCGCAACTGCGCCCGCGAGGTAGAGAGCCTGCTGCGCGGTGACCAGTACAGCTGGCTGCTGCACAACATGTACGGTGACCAGCCCGATGGCTGGAAAGATGATCTGGTCGGGATCGACCGCTACCGCTACATCATCAACACCTTCACCCGGATGCGCTTCTGCTATTTCGACGGTCGTCTCGACTTCAAATGCAAGAAGGGGCCCAAGGAGTCGACCCCGGGCCTGCGCCCCTGGTTCGAGCAGCGCGAGCATCACGTGGATGACCCCATTCTGGTGTTCGGCCACTGGGCGGCCCTGATGGGCAACACCGGCAAGAGCGATATCAAGGCACTCGATACCGGCTGTGTCTGGGGCAACAGCCTCACCCTGTGGCGCTACGAGGATGATGCCCTGATCGCCACCCCCTGCCCGGTTCACGCCAGCTAGGGGGACGCAGCAATCTGGCGGTCGCTGCCGCACGGATTGCCACAACCCGTTCCAATAACAAAGCCCGGCAATCTGCCGGGCTTGCTGTTTTAGGTTCCCTGTTTTCCAGCGAATGAAGTTACAACTTGCGCCCCAGCCGCTTCTCGATCTGGCGCCGCTCCCACTCGGGGCCAAACAGCTTGAAGGGCTGAAACACCCGAACAGCATGGGAGGCAAGCCCCAGCCCCCAACCCAGGGTTGGCCACCAGGCCCAGATGTACTCCGGATTGCTCAGGTAGTTGATGACAAACAGCCCGCAGATCACCACCACGTAGCTGGCGGCATGGTGATAGAAGCCCTTGAGCTCCTCCACATAGCGCATTGCCGCCCGCTCCTCTGCCGATACCTGCACCGCATCCTGACCCATAGTGTCACTTCCTCTCATCTCGCGCTCCTGTTGCTCTGACCCATCCAGTTGAGCCACATCGAGTTCAAAGACGGCGGCCAGGGCCTTGAGAGATTCCAGTCCGGGTTGCTGCCCCTGCTCGATCCGCTGGATAGTGCGGACACTCAAACCAGTCAACGTTGCCAACTGATCCTGAGACCAACCCCGCTGCAATCTCAACTTCCTGACGATCATCTCGAACTCCTTGTGGTAATTGACAGGGCCAGCATAGGGCTTGCGCCGCGAAAGGTGACACGACAGATGGCCGACATACATCTGACAGTCCTTTAAAATCAGATGGTTAAGATTTTTATCTTGTCAGTCAGCCGCTCGTTCCCCCAGATATTGCACAAACCGTAACAGATAACCATCGGGATCCTGCAGCAAAAATTCGCGCTGCCCGGCCAGCATCTCGCCCACTGGATACCAGACCTCAGTGGGCTGCCGGAAAAGTGCAATCCCGGCGGCCTGCAAGCGGTCGAGTAGCGGCTGGATCTCGGTCAGCTCCATCTGCAGATTGATCCCCCGACCGAACGGTGGCTCCAGCGCCCCGACCTGCCAACCCGCCGGATGTACCTGCTCCAGCATCAGTTGTACCTGTTGCTGTTCAAGATAAGCAAAAGGAGGGTCATCGCGCCGATAGCGGACCGAGAAGCCCAACAAACCGGTATAGAAAACCAGAGATCGAGCCAGATCGGTAACCGACAGCTCCGGTACCATGGGATTCCAATACACCTCATCCACCGCGACAGTAGGGTTCGTCATGGCTTACAGGCTCTGCATCAGCTCGGCGGCAATCTCGAAAGAACGCAGTCGGGCCTGATGATCGACGATAGGACCGTTGAACATCAGCTCATCGGCGCGGGTTTCCGCCAGCAGCGCCTTGAGACCGTGACGAACCTGCTCCGGATCTCCCACCAGAGAGCGGGCTAAGGTCTGCTCCATCGCCATCAGCTCCCGGGGTGCCCACTCGTCGCCAAGCTGGACGACCGGCGCGGGCAGCTTGCCCGCATCACCGCGATGGAGGCGCAAAAACTGCTGCTGCACGGTAGTGAACTGAAAGCGGGCTTCGCGCTCGCTGTCGGCGGCGATCATATTGATACAGACCACCGCATGGGGCTTGGGCCAGCGCGCAGAGGGGCGATACTGGCTACGATAGATCTCCAGCGCCTGCAGCAACATGGCGGGAGCAAAATGGGAGGCAAACCCGAACGGCAAACCCATCGCCGCCGCCAGTTGCGCGCTGTAAAGGCTGGAACCCAGCAGCCAAATAGGCAGATGCAGCCCCTGGCCGGGCACCGCCTGCACCGCGCCAATCTCGTCGCCAAAATAGCTCATCAGCTCGCGCACATCGGCTGGGAAATCATCCACCTCGCCACTGCGCATACGCCGTAGCGCCCGCATGGTGCGCTGATCGGTACCGGGGGCGCGACCAAGGCCCAAATCGATGCGGTCGGGATAGAGAGAAGCCAAAGTGCCAAACTGCTCGGCAATCACCAGTGGCGAGTGGTTCGGCAGCATGATGCCACCCGCGCCGATCCGCAGAGTGGTGGTGGCCTCGGCCAGATGACCGATCAGCACCGAGGTGGCGGCACTGGCAATGCCCGGCATGTTGTGATGTTCAGCCAGCCAGTAGCGCTGGTAACCCCAACCCTCGGCATGGCGGGCAAGATCCCGTGAACGGCGAAACGACTCGGCAGGCACGGAACCTTCGGCAACAGGCACCAGATCGAGCACGGAATAGGGGATGGCAGACATGGGTCACTCCATTGATTTACAGGCCAGTAACAAGTGGGGCAATGTAGCACGGGATACCTGAATGAATCACTATCTCCTGCCACACTCTGCCTGCCAAGCGGCAGCAATCGAACGGAACAAATCTCAGGCAAGTATTGTTTGAACGCTCATCCTGCTGGCCGCACAAGCCCGTGGGTGGATCATATTTTCTTACATTTGCGGGCTGGCCTGAGCGCCCCCGGCTGGTTATAACGGTGCCCCTATAGCGAAGGGGGAGCAATAGACTCCCCCTCACTCTTTGTCACACCACACTGTTCAGGTTATCTATGTCAAAACATCTCGTTCTGCTGGGCGCACTGACGCTCTCCGGTTGCGCCCTGTTGTCTCCCCCCGCCCCTACCGTCACCCCGGTGCACCTTGCCGATCCCAGCCAGCGCGGCTTCTACATAGAGTGCAGCAGCATGAAAGCCTGCTTCCAGCAGGCCAACCAGACCTGCCCGCAAGGTTACAAGGAGACCGATCGTCGTCAGCAGACTCTCTACAGCACCCAGTATCTGGGGGGAAGCTATGACGACGAGAAGAAGGTCTACAAGGCAGCCAAGCCCTATCGCATCGCCAACACAATCCACTCGCTGACCATCCAGTGTCCCGTCACTACAGGCTGAGCCAACCGAAGGGGGACTCTCTCCCGTTACTGCGAAAAAGAAAACGGTCAACCGAGGTTGACCGTTTTTCACTGCGCTGCGTCCTTAGAACAGCAGGTGTGCCACCCCGGCAATAACGGGCAAGGTAACCAGAGTGCGCAGCAGGAAGATAACGAACAGCTCCCACAGCTTGACCGGGATCTTGCTGCCCAGCAGCAGGGCGCCCACTTCCGACATATAGATCAGCTGGGTCACTGACATGGCGGCAATCACGAAGCGGGTCATGTCACTCTCGATGGTCGAGGCCAACACTGCCGGAATGAACATGTCGGCAAAACCGACCATGATGGTCTTGGAAGCCGCTTCCGCCTCCGGCAGTTGCAGCAGCTCCAGCAAGGGGACGAACGGAGCGCCAAGCCAGTTGAAGATAGGGGTATGTTCGGCCAGTATCAGGGCGCAGGTACCGATCGCCATCACCACCGGCAGCACGCCAAACACCATATCCAGTGCATTCTTCACCCCTTCTCGCGCGACGGCGCCGAGATTTGTCATGCTGTCAGCCTTGGTCAGGGCACGCTCGAAACCATAGCTCATCACGCTGTGCTGGTGCGGCACTGCTTCCTGCTTGCGGCACAGGGGAGTGCCATCGGCATAGATGTCTTTCTTCCAGCAGAGCGGTGGCAGACGCGGCACCACGATGGCGGCAACCACCCCCGCCAGACAGACGGTCAGGTAGAAGGGGACGAACATGTGCTCCAGCTTCACCTGGGAGATCACCACCAGACAGAAGGTGATGGAGACGGCAGAGAAGGTAGTGCCAATCACCGCGGCTTCACGCTGGGTATAGAACTTCCCTTCGTACTGCTTGCTGGTCAGCAGGATACCGACGCTGCCATCGCCGAGCCAGGAGGCAAAGCAGTCCACAGCCGAACGACCCGGCAACCGGAACACCGGACGCATGATGCGGGTCATCATGGTGCCGACAAATTCCAGCAGCCCGAAATCGAGCAGCAACGGCAGCAGCAGGCCGGCAAAAATGAAGACCGAGAACAGCACCGGCAGCAGATCGATGAGCACCAGTCCACCGGTTGCGCCGGAGTAAAGCACCTCAGGCCCCACCTGGAAGAAGGTCAGCAGCACGAAGATACCGCCCAATACCCGCACGCAGGCCCAGAAAGGGGAGACATTGAACAAGCTGTTGAGGAAAGGACGACGCACCAGAATCGCTGGCTTGAACCACCAGGCAATCAGCGTCATCAGCATGGTGGTGGTGATCACCGCACTGACCATGGCGACCAGATAATCGGCAAAAACGCGCTGTACCAGCTTGGCCAGCACGGCCACCGGGATGGTGACGTTACCGTCATAGACGACCGGCGTCATGAACAGCAGGATCCCGATAAGTGACGGAACCAGAAACATCAACAAGTTACGGCGAGTATTGACCGCAGGTGCTTCGAGACTCTTTTCCAACATGATATGACTGCCCTAATGTTACTTTTCCCTAGCCCGGCCAACCTGCGTATTCATGCATTAACCGGCAAAACGGGCGCAAGAATACTCTAAAAAAATGCACAAACAACCCCTTAAAGCAGAAATCTGCGCATAAATATTTCCACAGGTAAACCTCCTATTAAAACAATAAGATACAGCGGCGCATATCGATTCAATCGACATCGCCAGATGATTGTTTCGTTATTGTTAATTTTGGTGGGCAGTATAATCGGTTATCAGTGGCAGGCAATAAGTGACATCACAAATATACCTAATGAGTTGCTGCTCGATAGACATAAAAAAACCGGAGCCTGTGCAGGCTCCGGTTTTCAATGAGAGTGACGGGGATCAGTCACGGACGTAGATGACTTCAACGCCATCATCTTCGTCGTCATCCCAATCGTCATCATCAAGCCCTTCATCGAAGGCAAGAGAGGCAGCCAGTGCTTCCGCTTCAGCCTTGGCCAACTGGTTCTTGTGGTAGTCGTCCCACTTGAACTCCACCTTCTCGATGGCGTCTTTGGCATCTTCCGCCAGCTGACGGGGCATGGTATCCAGCAGATCCAGAATGTCGTAGCAGACCTTCTTGGTGCCTTCCTTGCTGATGGCAGTGATGGCATAGACCGGACCTTCGTGGTTCAGGGCCGCCTTGACGCGATCCATCACCTCCTGGGCTTCCTCTTCCAGGATCAGGTCCATCTTGTTAAACACCAACCAGCGCGGCTTGCCAGCCAGTTCCGGGCTGTACTTCTCCAGCTCCTTGACGATGGTCACGGCATTTTCAGCAGGATCGGAGCCATCAACCGGGCAGATATCCACCAGGTGGATCAGCACGCGGCAACGCTCGAGGTGTTTCAGGAAGCGGATACCCAGACCTGCGCCTTCGGCAGCACCTTCGATCAGACCCGGGATATCGGCGATCACGAAGGAGCGGGAGTTCTCACCACGCACCACACCCAGGTTCGGTACCAGGGTAGTGAAGGGGTAATCAGCCACTTTCGGGCGAGCCGCAGAAACGGCGCGAATAAAGGTAGACTTGCCTGCGTTGGGCAGACCCAGCATGCCGACATCGGCCAGCAGCAGCAGCTCCAGCTTCAGGGTACGCACTTCACCCGGAGTACCGTTACTCTTCTGACGGGGAGCACGATTGACGGAGCTCTTGAAGCGGGTGTTGCCCAGACCGTGGAAACCACCTTTGGCAACCAGCAGCTTCTGCTCGTGGTGGGTCAGATCCCCCAGCAGTTCACCGGTATCTTCATCGGTCGCACGGGTACCGACCGGCACACGCAGGATCTTGTCCTTGCCGCGGCGACCGGTACAGTTGGCGCTCTGGCCATTCTCGCCACGCTCGGCAGCATGGAAACGCTCGAAACGGTAGTCGATCAGGGTATTGAGGTTTTCGTCGGCGATCAGATATACGTCGCCACCGTCACCGCCGTCACCGCCGTCCGGACCACCGTTGGGAATATATTTTTCACGGCGAAAGCTTACACAACCGTTACCACCGTCACCGGCATCGACTCGAATCTGGACTTCATCAACAAACTTCATAGGTAACCGTCACCTTAATTCGAAAAACCGATACGCAATTATAGTGGTACAGACCCCTGCGGGCGATACGCATCTTGCCAATCATGCCCGTCAGAGCCAAAGTCAGCTGCGTTCCGTTTTTTCGTCAACGACATCAGAAAGACGTCAGAAAAACAAAAGCCCCGCCTGTTGGCGGGGCTTCGGATCCTTGCGGTCCGTAATTACTCAGCAACGATGCTAACGTACTTACGATTCAGCGGACCTTTAACTTCGAACAGGATTTTACCAGTCGCGGTAGCGAACAGGGTGTGATCCTTGCCCAGACCAACGTTGGTGCCAGCGTGGAACTTGGTACCACGTTGACGAACGATGATGCTGCCAGCCAGAACTGTTTCGCCGCCGAAACGCTTCACGCCCAGGCGTTTAGCTTCAGAATCGCGACCGTTGCGGGATGAACCGCCAGCTTTTTTGTGTGCCATTTATCGGACTCCTCTAATTAAGCGCTGATGCCAGTGATTTTGACTTCAGTGAACCACTGACGGTGGCCCGCTTGCTTACGATGGTGCTTACGACGACGGAACTTGACGATAGTCACTTTCTCGCCACGGCCGTGAGCCACAACTTCAGCTACAACCTTGCCACCTTCAACGAAAGGAGCACCTACTTTAAAAGTGTCGCCTGCAGCAACCATCAGAACTTCGTTGAAGTCGATGGTAGCGCCAGTCTCAACGTTCAGCTTTTCCAGACGAACGATTTGACCTTCGGCCACACGGTGTTGTTTTCCGCCGCTTTGGAATACCGCGTACATTTGATTAACTCCGTAAAGGCATGTCTTTTGCTCAAGGCTAGACATGCGCAAAAACCTATAACAATGGGCGGGCATTCTACGCAAATCGATCTGCTCAGGCAAGGCCAATTTAGCAAAAAGTTTATTTTGTGCGCATATCTGCCGCCGTGGATAAACGCCTAACTGTAACCCATTGTGAAATCGTGTAGAATCCCTGCCATTACTAAAATCGCAGTTATTGCTGCTGTCACGTTACGAGACTTATGGACCAACAGACTATCCGTGCGCTCTGTGCCGCCGACATGACGGCGGTCAATGAACTGATCCTGGCCCGACTCCAGTCCGACGTTAGTCTGATTAATCAGCTGGGTTTCTACATTGTCAGCGCCGGCGGGAAACGGATGCGCCCAATGCTGACCGTGATGGCTGCGCGTGCGCTGGGCTATGAGGGTGAGGATCACCTGAAACTGGCCGCCATCATCGAATTCATTCACACCTCTACCCTGCTGCATGACGACGTGGTCGACGAATCCGACCTGCGCCGTGGCAGGGAGACCGCCAACGCCATGTTTGGCAATGCCGCCAGCGTGCTGGTCGGTGACTACCTCTATAGCCGCTCCTTCCAGATGATGGCCGAACTCTCCAACCTGCGGGTGATGGAGATCCTCTCGGATGCCACCAACACCATCGCCGAAGGGGAAGTGTTGCAGCTGATGAACTGCAACGATCCGGATACCACCGAAGAGAGCTACATGACGGTCATCTACTGCAAGACCGCCAAGCTGTTCGAGGCCGCTACCCGACTCGCCGCCGTGCTGACCCATCAGCCCGAGCCCGTCGAGCAGGCCATGACCGATTACGGCAAGTATCTGGGCACCGCGTTCCAGATCATCGATGACGTGATGGACTACTGCTCCCATAGCGAAGAGATGGGCAAGAACGTCGGCGACGATCTGGCCGAAGGCAAACCGACCCTGCCGCTGCTGCGCGCCATGGAAGTGGGCACACCGGAAGAGCGCCAGCTGGTGCGCGATGCCATCGAACACCGCAACGGCATGGAGCATCTTGAGCAGATCCTTGGCATTCTCGACCGCACTGGCGCGCTGGAGTACTCCCGCATGCGTGCCAGGGAAGAGGCCGACAAGGCCATTGCCGCCCTCGCCATCCTGCCGGACTCCCCGCACAAGCACGCGCTGGAAACACTGGCCCACATGGCCGTGCAGCGCAGTGCCTGAGTAAACGACATGCATGAAAAAAGAGGCCTTCGGCCTCTTTTTTATTGTCTGCTATCTGCTGGACAGTACATTGCGCCAGACTCAGCGACTGAGCATCCAGAGGATCACGCTACCCGCCACCACTAGCGAGCCGCCGATACGGCGCAACTGCTCCGGTGGCTGATCGCTCAGCAGCCGTAACATCTGCTGCCATGCCCTTGGTATCAACAGCGGGCCGAGCCCCTCGAACAACAACAGCAATCCCAACCCCATCAGCATGGATGTCAGCATCCGATCTCCTTCAATGCAACCAGCCCCTCGGGTCAACGGCTGGCATTGGCACCAAAAACAAAAGGGTCTGACAATGCAGACCCTTTGAATGTGACCTCGTGGCGATTACTGCTTGGTGCCGTGAGGAGACTTGAGGTAACGGAAGAACTCGCTGTCCGGCTTGAGCACCATCAGGTCGTTGCCACCGGCAAAGCTCTTGCGATAGGCCTCCATGCTACGCACGAAGCTGAAAAACTCGGGGTCTTTCTTGTAGCTGTCGGCATAGATCTTGGCGGCTTCCGCATCCCCTTCACCACGCAGTTGGCGAGCGTTACTCTCGGCGTCGGCGATCATGACGGTCACCTTGCGGTCGATATCGGCACGCAGGATTTCAGCCTTCTCGCGCCCCTGAGAGCGGTGCTCACGGGCAACTGCGGTACGCTCGGCGCGCATCCGCTGGTAGATGGAGTTGGAGACTTCCACCGGCAGGTTGATCTGCTTGATCCGCACATCCACCACCTTGATACCGAGCTCGGAGGAGCGCGCCATCTTCTTCAAGGCATCTTCCATCACGGTACTGCGCTCACCGGAGACGATGTCCTTGATGGTGCGGTTACCGATCTCGGAACGCAGACCGTTATTGATCTTGCGTTTGAGCAGATCTTCAGCCTGCAGCTTGTTGCCACCACCGGTTGCCAGGTAGTACTTGGAGAAGTCCTCGATCTTCCACTTCACGTAAGAGTCGATGATCAGGTCTTTCTTCTCGGAGGTGACAAAACGGTCGGCCTGGCTGTCAATGGTCTGGATGCGGGCATCCATCTTGCGAACCTGGTCGATGAGCGGCACCTTGAAGTGCAGGCCCGGCTCATAGAGGCGGGGTTCACCGGAGTCAACCCGCTTCACCTTGCCAAACTGCACCACAATCCCCTTCTGACCTTCATCAACGATAAAGACAGAGGAGAAGCAGACCATGGCCGCGACAGCGATTGCACCAATAGCTAGCTTTTTCATCTATCAGTTTCTCCCTGAGCTGAAGCGGTCACCGCTACGCAGCGGCATTGTCGGGGTAGAGTTGGCACCCTCGTTGGAAACGGGGACCTGCTCTGTGACCGGGGCGACAGTGGTACGATCAGACTGGGCAGCCTTCGGCTTGCCGGACAGCTTGTCGAGCGGCAGGTAGATCATGCTGTTGTTGCCAGCCGGCATGTCGACCACCACCTTGTTGGCCTGCTGATAGAGCTCTTCCATCGTTTCCAGATAGATACGCTCACGGGTCAGCTCGGGGGCAGCCAGATACTGGGGCAGCAGCTCGTTGAAGCGAGCAACTTCACCCTGGGCTTTCAACACGATCTGGGATTTGTAAGCTTCCGCTTCCTGCTCCAGACGCTTCACCTGGCCACGAGCCTTGGGCTCCACTTCACGGGCATAGGCTTCTGCTTCACGAATGAAACGCTGTTCATCTTCCTGAGCGGAGATGGCGTCATCAAACGCGTCTTTCACCTCTTCCGGCGGACGCGCCGGCAGGAAGTTGACGTCGACGATCTGCAGACCCATCTGGTAAGGCTCGATGATGCCATCGATCACCTGCCAGGTCTCCTGACGCACCTTCTCACGACCGGTAGTCAGGACATCATCCATCCGGGTATGACCCACTACATAGCGCAGGGCGCTATCGGTGGCCTGACCCAGACTCTCGTCGGCATTGGTCACGCTGAACAGATACTGCTCAGGATTGACCACACGGTACTGCACGTCCATCTCGACCCGTACCACGTTCTCATCCTGAGTCAGCATGAAACCGGAGGCAGGCAGGGAGCGCACGGACTCAACGTCCACCGGGATCACCTGATCGATAAAGGTCGGCTTCCAGCGCAGGCCCGGCTCGACAATATGGGAAAACTTGCCAAACCGCAGCACGGCACCACGCTCCGCTTCGCGAATGGTGTAGAAGCCGCTGACGACCCACACCACCACAGCCACAACCAGCGCGATGGAGATACCAAAGCGACCTACATCGCCGCCAGATTTGCCGCCACCAAACAAGCCACCGAAACGGCGACTCACTTTGCGCAGCATTTCATCCAGATCAGGGGGTCCCTGATTCTTGCCGTTATTCCCCCAAGGGTCACGGTCTTTGCCGTTGTTACCAGGCTCATTCCAAGCCATCAGCGTCTCCATTAATACATGCGGATGGATATCATCTCTATCGGGCCGTCATACGTTGAGAAGCCCCTAAGGGTTCATCTTCATCAACGAATCAATACCTGATAAAGCGTTGTAAACTCTCACCTTCCTGTTTCACGAGGCGGTTCCAGTCGGCCACTTGCAAGCGGACTTCCAGCACGAAATCACCCTCCTCGCTAAAACCTTCCTGCTCAATCCCTTTCAGCTGATAGAGCGCACTGCGCAATCTCGCGGCAGAAGGAGGCAACTGCAGGGTGTGATGCACCATGGAGCCAGCCAGCAATTCGGTCAGCGCCGTAAACAGATGCTCACAACCTTCACCAGTCTGGGCCGACAACCAGACGCGCAACGGGCGCCCCTCGTCATCTCGCTCCAGACCTGCAGGACGATCCGCCAGCTTGTCGATCTTGTTGCAGATCATCAGCTGGGGCCTGTCATCGGCTTCGATCTCGGCCAACACCTGCTGCACGGAATCGATATTCTCCTGCATCTGCTCATCGGCACAGTCCACCACATGCAGCAGCAGATCCGCTTCACGGGTCTCCTGCAGGGTCGCCTTGAAGGCCGCGACCAGATCATGGGGCAAGTGTCGAATAAATCCAACTGTATCCGCCAAAATCACATCACCCACATCCCGGATCACCAGTTTACGCAGGGTAGGATCCAGAGTTGCGAACAATTGGTCGGCAGCATACACGCTGGCAGCTGTAAGTTGGTTGAACAAAGTGGACTTTCCGGCGTTGGTATAACCAACCAGTGACACCGTCGGCACTTCGTTGCGGTTGCGGGCACGGCGTCCCTGCTCCCGCTGCTTGGCCACCTTGTCGAGCCGACGCAAAATCGCCTTGATGCGTTCCCGCAACAGACGTCGGTCGGTTTCAAGCTGGGTTTCACCCGGGCCACGCAGACCGATCCCGCCCTTTTGACGCTCAAGGTGGGTCCAGCCTCGCACCAGACGAGTGGAAAGATGGCGCAACTGGGCCAGTTCGACCTGCAGTTTTCCTTCGTGGGTTCGGGCGCGCTGGGCAAAGATATCGAGGATCAGGCCGGTTCGATCCACCACCCGGCACTGGAACAGACGCTCCAGGTTGCGCTCCTGGGCAGGGGTCAGGGCATGGTTGAAGATGACGACGTCGGCATCCAGCATCTGGACTTGGGACGCGATCTCTTCAGCCTTGCCACTGCCGACAAAAAATTTGGCACTGGGCGCACTGCGACTGGTGGTAATTACCCCCAGCGCATTGACTCCGGCCGAGCTCACCAACATCTTGAGCTCTTCCAGATCCTCCCGCTCACCCTCATCACTGAAGTTGACATGCACCAGAACGGCCTGTTCGCCAGCTTCATAACGGTCAAACAAGCGCTTGCTCCTTAACAGGAATCATGATGAATCTGAGTTGGCGAGTCGACTCGCCCAAGGATATCACGCCTCGGCATCACCTTGTTCATCAGCCGCGCCACCCGGAGTGGGCTGGTGATGATTGACGGCACGGGCCGGTACGACAGTCGAGATGGCGTGCTTGTAAACCATCTGGCTCACGGTGTTTTTCAGCAGGATAACAAACTGGTCAAAAGACTCGATCTGACCTTGCAGTTTGATGCCGTTCACCAAATAGATAGAAACAGGAATCCGCTCACGGCGCAGCGCATTCAAAAACGGGTCTTGGAGAGATTGCCCCTTAGCCATTTTTCTTTTCCTTATAGTTTGTTGTTTTTAAACACCGAATATCAATATAACAACCTGATTATACAGGGAGTGTCAAGCCGCACCAGCGCGAGCAAGCACGCGGTCGAGATTGCCAGACTCACCAGATTCCAACCAGGTCACATCGGGCCAGCCGCGCAACCAGGTCATCTGTCGTTTTGCCAATTGGCGTGTGGCAACAATGCCACGATAACGCATCTCATCATACCCTACTTCACCGCACAGGTAGTCCCACATTTGGCGATAACCCACACAGCGAATGGAGGGGAGATCCGGGTGCAGATCGCCGCGCGCCATCAGCGCACGAACCTCCTGTTCAAAGCCGCCTTGCAGCATCTTGTCAAAGCGCTGTTCGATCCGCTGATGCAGCACGGCGCGTTCGCTCGGGGCGATGGCAAACTGCTGCACCCGATAGGGCAAGCCCTCCCCCTGCACTTGCGTCAACTCGGTAAGGGTCTTGCCGCTGATACGGTAGACCTCCAGCGCCCGAGAGAGTCGCTGCGGGTCATTGGGGTGGATCCGCGCACCGGCCACCGGGTCGATGCGCACCAGCTCATCGTGCAGCGCCTGCCAACCGAGGCGGGTAGCCTCTTCCTCAATCCCGGCACGAATGGCGGGATCGGCAGAGGGCAATGGGGACAACCCCTCCAGCAGCGCCTTGAAATAGAGCATGGTGCCGCCCACCAGCAGCGGAATGCGGCCGCGATCGGCGATCTCTTTCATCTCCCGCAGGGCATCCTTGCAAAAATCGGCTGCCGAATAGCTCACAGCGGGATCAAGAATGTCGATCAGCCGGTGCGGGGCCCGCGCCAGCTCATCGGCAGTCGGCTTGGCCGTACCTATATCCATGCCGCGATAGATCAGTGCAGAATCGACGCTGATGATGTCGCAAGGCAATGCCTGGCACAGTTCAATGGCGAGATCCGTCTTGCCGGAGGCCGTCGGCCCCATCAGAAAAATTGCGGTCGGCAAGTCACTCGCCATGTTCAAACTCCTCCAGCACGGTCGCCAGCGAAAGGGGGCGCACCATGCGAATGTCTGCCAGTTGGTCACTGAAATCTGTCACAAGTTCCGTCAGCAGACGACTGGCAGTTGAAAAATCGTATATCTTCTCGCGGCTTATCCCCTGCTCCACCAGCCATTGGCATAATACTTCAGCCTGCTGACCAGCATCACTGTCAGATCCGCCCTCGATAATTTGCAGCAATTCGGGTAACAGACGCACCAGATCGGTCTGGCGCAGCAGAGCCGGCACCCGAGTCAGGATCATGGTGTCGCGCCCCCCGCTTTTCAACTCCAGCCCCATCCGTTTCAGCAAACGTTCCTGCTCGGTCACCAGCGCAATCAAATTCTTCGGCAATTTGAAGGAGACCGGCAGCAACAGTGGCTGGGCCGCCAGTCCCTGGCCCCAGGTCTCCAGCAGCCAGTGGCGCAGCAGTACCCGCTCGGCGCGTACCAGCGAGAGCAGCGCCAGCTGATTATCCCTCTCGATCAACAGGTAGGCCTGCTCCACCAGTGTCAGGGCGCGACATCCCCCCTGTTTGGGTGACGGCACTGTGTCGGTGGGCTGTGCGGGAACAGCCTCAGCCGCAATTGCGATAGGCAGCGTAGTGAGCAGAGCGCCCATGCCGCGCATCACCTCCCGGCTTGGGGGCTCGGGCGGTTGATAGTTGCTGACCCTGCCTGCACCACCACCGTTCCCTTCCCGCACCTGTGCAGGTGCCCGGTAGCTGTGCTCGGCACCGTACCACTCCGGGCGTGGCGCCTGACCGGGATATTCGATCTGCGGACTGACCGGCAACTCGACCAGAGTTTCGGCCAGCGGCGCGTCCTGATGAGCGGCGCTGACTCCTTCGCGGCGCAGCGCAGTAAACAACGCCTGAAAGATAAAGTCGTGGATCAGCCGCGCCTGATGGAAGCGCACCTCATGCTTGGCCGGGTGGACGTTGACATCCACCTGACGGGGATCCAGCTCGATATAGAGCACATAGGCGGCGAAGCGGTCGGGAGGCAACAACTCGTCATAGGCCTGACGAATAGCGTGATTGATGAGCTTGTCGCGCATCATCCGGCCGTTTACGTAGGTGTATTGCAGATCGTTTTGCGGTCTTGCCCCCTCCGGAGTCGCCAACCAGCCCCACAAACACACATCGCTGTGTTCGCTCTCCACCGCCAGCGCATGGTGCATGAAGGGGGTGCCGCAAACGGCGGCGAGGCGACGCTCCTGCTCCGGCACGGTATTGGCGGCCTTGTACTGGCGCACCACCTTGCCATTGTGGCGCAGGATCAGGGTGGCATCGAAGCGGGAGAGCGCGATGCGGCGCACGAGCTCGTCGATGTGGGCAAACTCGGTCTTTTCGCTGCGCATGAACTTGCGCCGCGCGGGGGTATTGAAGAAGAGATCCACCACCTCCACCGTGGTGCCCACCGGATGGGCCGCCGGCTTGATGGTGACGCTCATCTCGCGCCCTTCCGCCTGGGCTTGCCAGGCTTCGGACTGATCGGCGGTACGGGAGGTGAAGGTGAGACGGGAGACCGAGCTGATGGAGGCGAGCGCTTCACCGCGAAAACCGAGGCTGTTGATCCCTTCCAGATCATCCAGCGTGGCCACCTTGGAGGTTGCATGACGCGACAGCGCCAGTACCAGCTCATCTTTGGCGACACCGCAGCCGTTGTCACGGATGCGGATCAGCTTGGCGCCCCCCTTGTCGATGTCGATCTCGACCCGGTCGGCCCCCGCATCCAGGCTGTTCTCCACCAGCTCTTTCACCACAGAAGAGGGCCGCTCCACCACCTCTCCGGCTGCAATCTGGTTGGCCAGAATGGGTGGCAAAATACGGATCGGCATCATTTACTCCTGAATTTCTATCTTGCGGATGGTCAGTCTCTTAAGGCTCCAGGAGGGCCGCTCCACCACCTCTCCACCAACCGGAATCTGGTTGGCAAGGATAGGGGGCAATATACGGATCGGCATCGCTGACTCCTGAATTTCAATCTTGCTGATGGTATTCGCTAACAGCGGGAGCGGCATCACCCGCTCCCGCGCGTCAGTTTTGCGGAATGTAGAGCACCTGCCCTACCTGAATATTCCGCGACTTGAGCTTGTTGATCTCTACCAGCCGAGCCTGACTCAGCCCATGTTTCTCGGCAAGGCGGGAGAGACTCTCGCCCCGCTTGACCACATGGCGGATCATCTGCGACTTGTCGTCACTGCGAACGGGAGCAGCAGCGCGGCTCTGCCCCTGCTGGGGAATATAGATGGTCTGACCAATCTGAATATCCCGGCTGCGCAGCTGGTTGATCTCCACCAGAGTGGACTGACTCACTCCATGCTTCTCGGCAAGGCGGGAGAGGCTCTCACCCCGTTTGACCACATGGCGGAGCATCCGCGATTTGTCATAGTCCCCCACACTGCTGACCGGTGCACCGCTCTCTTGCGCTGCCGCCGAGTAAGGCTTGATCACTCCGGCACCAGAGCCGCTCGCCGTGCCGCTGTCGCGGGCAGTAGCGGGCATCTTGTTGGTCACTACCGGCTGGGACTGTGCCTGCCTAGGCTGGCTCACCGGCTGCCGGGCTACCGGTGCAGGGCGAGTGGTCGCAGCAGGTTGGCTCACCTGCCCCTTGCCGGTCAGCATGGCCCCCTTGGTCGGGTGGGCGCGGTAGTAGTTGCGGATCCCCTCGAAGATGGCGCGGGCGAGCTGGTCCTGATAGCTGGCGGTGGCCAGCAGCTTCTCTTCCGCATGGTTGGAGATAAAACCGGTCTCCACCAGCACCGAGGGAATATCCGGCGCCTTCAGCACCGCCAGACTGGCATGCTCCGGCGCCTTCTTGTGCAGTCGGGCAACCTTGCCCATGGAACGCAGGATCTGGCGGCTGACGTCATACCCTTCGGCACGGGACTTGTCCATGGAGAGGTCGAGGAAGGTCTGCGCCAGATAGGGGTTGGGATCAGATTCCGCCAACACCTTGCCGACACCGCCCAGCAGCTCGCCCTGCTTCTCCTGCTTCTCCAGCCAGCTGCCCATCTCGCGGTTGGCACGGTTGGTCGAGAGGACCCAGACCGAGGCGCCGCGCGGGGTCGAGTTATGAAAACTGTCTGCATGGATAGAGACCAGCAGATCCGCCTTCGCCTTGCGGGCAATCTCGGAGCGCTTGTTGAGGTCGACGAAGTAGTCGCCACGACGGGTCATCACGGCGCGCATCCCCGGCTCGCGGTCGATCAGTGCCGCCAGCTTCTGGGAGACCGCCAGCGTCACCCGTTTTTCATAGGTACGGCGCGGGCCGATGGAGCCCGGGTCTTCCCCGCCGTGGCCCGGGTCGATGGCAATCACCACCCCTTTGCCCTTGCCACCGACAGGCGTGGATTGCACTGCTGCCGCCGAGCGCTTCTCTTCATAAGGGAGGTCGATGACCAGACGGTGGCCATAGGGCCCGGCTGGCGCCAGCGGAAAGACCACCGGCTTGATGGCGGAGCTGAGATCCATCACCAGCCGCAGACCGCCCTTCTCCAGCGGAGTGCTCTGGCGGATCTTGCGCACCAGTTCGCTGTTGTTCTCGATCCGGGCCAGATTGGCGGCGTTGCTCGCCCCTTTCAGATCGATCACCAGCCGATCCGGGCCGGTGAGGGTGAAGTAGTTGAAATTGGGAGCGCTGCTCATATCGAGCACCACCCGGGTGTTATCCGGTGATGGCCAGATTCGTACGCTCTTGAGCTGATTCGCCCAAGAGGGTAACGCCATCAAGGAGAGAGCAATAACAAGGATCAAGCGCACGTAGATGACAACCGTTCCAGAATGGCTTCGCCAATAGCAGAGCGAGCCTCTATCAGAACCTCGCGCTGCTCGCCTACATAAGTGAGGGTAATTTCCAGGTCGGGAGCCGGTAACCAGCCCTCGCCCTTCTCGGACCACTCCACCAGACAGAGTGTGTTGGCGGCAAAATAGTCCCGAATGCCCATGAATTCCAGCTCTTCCGGATCAGTCAGGCGATAGAGATCAAAATGGTAGACCTGCCAGCCATCGAGCTCGTAGGGCTCGACCAGAGTGTAAGTCGGGCTTTTTACCTTGCCCTGATGGCCAAGTCCCTGCACCCAGCCGCGGGTCAGGGTGGTTTTACCGGCGCCAAGCGTGCCATGCAAAAACACTGTGGTCGCCTGCTGGCAGGCCTGTGCCAGACGGCCACCCAGTGCCACGGTTGCTGCCTCGTCCGGCAGTGTCATCATCAACTGTTTTGCCATGTTCTTCTTTTTAACTTGTAATGGTGTCGGGATTAACCAGTTTGCGGATCAGCGGCAGCAGATCTGACGCCAGCATGCCCCGCTCGCCGTCGGCGGCGGCCTGATCTGCAGCCTCGCCATGGATCACGGCGCCCAGCCAGCTTGCCATAGTGGCAGACCAGTCCTGGGCCAAAAGGGCGGCGATTATACCAGATAACAGATCACCCATGCCGCCACTTGCCATGCCGGGATTGCCTTCACAACAGAGAGCGACCCGCTCGCCGTCATAAATAAGTGTTCCCGCCCCTTTTAACAACACCACACCGCCATAACGCCGCTGCAGCGCCTGCACGGCGGCAAACCGGTCGGTTTCAATCTCGGCAATGGTGCATCCCAGCAGGCGCGCCGCTTCGCCGGGATGGGGCGTGAGCACCCAATTATCCTGATGGCGGGGAGATTGCGCCAGCCAATTCAATCCATCGGCGTCCAAAACCAGTGGCAACCGACCGGTGAGATAACGGGTGATTTGCGCGCTTCCCCACTCATCCTGACCGAGCCCGGGGCCGATGACCCGCACCGACGCCCACCCCTCGTCATCTGCGGTAGTGAGACTCATCAGTTCGGGTTGATAGAGGCTGACCGGCGGATGTTCCGGATGCTGACACACCCGCACCAGCCCGGCCCCCGCCCGCAGGCAGGCGCGGGCCGCCAGCACGATGGCCCCCTGCATGCCGCGATTGCCCCCCACCAGCAGCACCTTGCCATAAGAGCCCTTGTGGGAAGCGCGCGGGCGCGGGGTCAGCTGTGTGCTCAGCTGCGGATAATCGATACGCCAGGCGGCGGGCAACATAGTGTCATCAGGCGTGACGCCAAGGGGATCACAGTCGAGCTGGCCGACACAATCCACCCCATCGCCGGTGAGCATCCCCTGCTTGATACCGATAAAGGTGAGAGTGCGAGTGGCCTGCACCACGGCCCCCATGGCACGGCCGGTATCGCCGTTGAGGCCGGAGGGGAGATCCACCGCCAGCACGGGCACAGCCAAGCCATTGATTGTTGCGACGACCTTTGTCAGTAGTGGCGAGAGGGGCGTGTTGACGCCGGTGCCAAACAGGGCATCGACCACCAGATCCGGGGCGGAGTGTTGGGTATCATCAAACTGCTCGGCCAGCCAGACCCGACCACCGGCCGCCAGCCACTCATCGGCAGCCCGTCTGGCATCCCCCTTCAGCTGGTCGGGTGCTCTGGCGGCAATCACCACCACCTCGATGCCAATCTGGCGGGCAAGGCGGGCCAGCACATAACCATCACCGCCGTTATTACCGGGGCCGACGAAAATCCACCAGCAGCGACTGTCGGGCCAATGCAGGGTGGCATAGGTGCGCAGCGCGGCACCGGCTCGCTCCATCAGGGCATAGAGAGGTTGCCCCTCACGCGCAGCCCAGTTGCGCTCCAGTGCGCGGATCTGTTCAGTCTGCCACAGCCCCTGTGGTAAACTGCCCGCCTCTTTTGTGCCCAACGCGCCCCTGATGATCTCTACCATGACGGCTCCCGCCTCTTATCAATCGACCCACGCCAGCAAACACCGGCCAGGCCAAGCTGCATGAGCGCACCTGACTTCCACCAGCTGGCCCACGATATCAAGCTCTGGGCACGGGAGCTAGGATTTGACCAGGCGGGCATCACCGACACCGATCTGCGTATCGAAGAGCCGAGATTGCAGGCCTGGCTGGATGCGGGCTATCACGGCAGCATGGATTACATGGCGCGCCACGGCATGATGCGGGCGCGCCCCCACGAACTGCTGCCGGGCACGGTGCGGGTGTTGTCGGTGCGGATGAACTACCTGCCGTTCGAAGCGGGCTTCGCCGCTACCCTGCGCGATCCAACTCTCGGCTATATCAGCCGCTATGCCCTCGGCCGTGACTACCACAAGGTGCTGCGCAACCGGCTCAAACAGCTGGGTGATCGCATCGAAGCGCGCTGCGCCGAGCTGTTTCAAGGCACTGAAGAGACCTTGGGTGAGTGGCGCCCCTTCGTCGACTCCGCCCCCATCCTCGAGCGGCCACTGGCAGCCAAGGCGGGCCTAGGCTGGGTTGGCAAACACTCACTGCTGCTCAACGAATCGGCCGGCTCCTTCTTCTTTCTCGGTGAGCTGTTGCTCAACCTGCCGCTGCCGCTCGACCAGCCAGTGGAGAAGGAGCAGTGCGGCAAGTGTGTCGCCTGCATCAACATCTGCCCGACCGGCGCCATTGTCGCCCCCTATGTAGTAGATGGCCGCCGCTGCATCTCCTATCTCACCATCGAGAACGACGGCCCTATTCCGGAAGAGTTCAGGCCCCTGATGGGCAACCGCATCTACGGCTGCGACGACTGCCAGCTCATCTGCCCCTGGAACCGCTACGCCGATGCCAGCCCGGAGCCCGATTTTAGTCCTCGCCCAAGCCTGCACCGCCCGCCCCTGCTGGCGCTGTGGTGCTGGAGCGAGAGCGATTTCCTCAAACAGACCGAGGGAAGCCCGATCCGCCGCATCGGCTATCAACGCTGGCGCCGCAATCTGGCGGTCGCCCTTGGCAATGGCCCGGCGACCCCCGAGGTGATCGCCGCCCTGCAACTGGGGCTGACCACCGCCGAGCCCATGGTGGCCGAACATATCGAATGGGCGCTAACCACCCTTGCCCGGCGTCAGGATGAAGAGAACAAGAAGACCCGTTTGCTGATCCGCTGCATCGAAAAAGGTCTGTCGGATCACGCATAAGTGATCTGCCCCTTGCCGGATTGCAGCACTTTTTTCATGCTCTGCCGACCTGCAGTGCCCATAACAGCGTGGTCACTGCAAACTGGTCGGCACACAACAAGGACAACACAGATGCATATGTTGGGAGTGGATATTGGAGGCTCAGGGATCAAGGGCTGTCTGGTCGATACCAAAACCGGCGAATTGATTGGCGAGCGCCATCGCATTGCCACACCGCAACCGGCCACCCCGGCCGCCATCGCCCATACCCTCAAGGCGCTGGTCGAACACTTCGACTGGAAAGGGCCGGTGGGCTGCGGTTTTCCCGCCACCATCCACAACGGAATTGCCAAGAGTGCCGCCAACATCGACAAGAGCTGGATCGAAACCGATGCCGAGCATCTGTTTGCCGATGTCACCGGCAAGCCCTGCTATGTGCTGAATGATGCCGATGCCGCCGGTCTGGCCGAGATGCGCTTTGGGGCCGGCAAGGATCGCAAGGGGGTCATCATCCTCATCACGGTCGGTACCGGTATCGGCACCGCCATCTTCGTCAACGGCCATCTGCTGCCCAACACCGAGCTGGGCCATCTGATGCTGGAAGGAATGGTCGCCGAGCACTACTGCTCCGATGCGGCGCGCAAACGGGAAGATCTCTCCTGGAACCGCTGGGGCAAGCGTTTCAACAAGTATCTGGCGCGCCTCGAGTTTCTCTTCTCCCCCGACCTCTTCATTCTGGGGGGCGGCAGCGCAGCCAAGCTGGATAAGTTTGTCGATCGCATCGAGACCCGGGCGCCGCTTATTCCGGCGGCCAGCCTCAATCAGGCGGGCATTATCGGGGCCGCCCTCTACGCGGCCGAGCAGCAGGGCTAACCGACGCTCACTGCAAGTCAGCAGATACCAATGGAAAGGGCTCGGCACTGCTGCCGGGCCCTTTTGTTTTGCGGCCATCTTGCGTGTTTGGAGCTTATCACCCGTTACATGTCGTCGAATCGATGCACCCCGTGCACCAGCCGAGTCAGGCGGGTCTGCTCCAGCCCGGCCAGATTCTCGAGCAAAGCGGTGGTGGCCGGTGTCGGGCACTCCCGGGCCAGATGACTCAGCTCGCCCACCAGCTGCTCTTCCCAGCGGCATACCTGAGTGACGATATCCTGAGTCTGGACTGATGCCAGCAGCTCGAAGCGGGTAATGGCAGGCAGCATATCCTCACTGAAACTCTGGTTCAGCCAGGTCTCCCTGACCGCCTCTCCCAGCTGAGCAGCATATTCGTGCAGATGGGCACTGGCCGCATCCTCACGCCCTTGCAGATAGACCAGCAACATCCGGCTGCGTTCGCTGTCCACCTGACTGGTCAAACGCCCGTAACAGAGCCCGAGCTGATGGTGAACCTGTTCAAGATAGTGCAGCAACTCTTTGATCTGTTGGAATCTCATCGCACAGCCCTCCATGCTTGTCGACATCATCAGTATAAAAAACCGGCGCCACCGACCCAATCCCTATCCGAGCCCCCCTTGCGCTGCATCAAGGTTGACACCGACAAAGTGGCGATCAGGTGATCCGGTCGAGAATAGGGAACGATTTGTGCAGCAATTTGTGTAACGATGGAGGAGCATTAAGCTCGACAGCAGATGTGAACAGAAACGGGCTGACACACTAATAAAACCAGCATTTACCGTGTATAAACCATCTTTAATTCGGTTATCTGTCGCAGGGACGAAACAGGATCTGGAAGAGCAACAATACCATCCTGATCGTTATCCGCCTGACAGAAATCCTTATCACTTTTTTAGACGTCTAGACGTAAAAACATGCGTTGACATGGCCATCCAGACATCTTAGCATCATCCTCCATGATGACAGAGTAACCCAGTGGAACCTCTGCCCAATTTCCCCGCCTGTAGCGCCCTGTGCTTTAAGGCTGTTAGCACGGAAGAATCCATGATTAAGTTGATCGGTCTCAACAAAGTCTACGGTACAGGCAGTGACGCCGTGCACGCCCTGCGTGATGTGAGTCTGCATGTACCCCAAGGCAAAATTTTCGGGGTGATCGGTGCCTCCGGTGCCGGCAAGAGTACCCTCATTCGTTGTGTCAACCTGCTGGAGCGCCCGACAGAGGGTCAAGTCATCGTTGATGGCCAGGATCTGGTCGCCCTGAGCGAACGGGATCTGACCCAGGCTCGCCGCCAGATCGGGATGATTTTCCAGCACTTCAACCTGCTTGCCTCCCGTACCGTGTTTGCCAACATCGCCTTTCCGCTGGAGCTGGCAGGCTGGAGCAAAGAGAAGATCCAGCAACGGGTTGCCGAGCTGCTGGCGCTGGTCGGGCTGGAAGCCCGTGCCCATGCCTATCCGTCCGAGCTTTCCGGCGGTCAGAAACAGCGCGTCGCCATTGCCCGCGCACTGGCACCGGCCCCCAAGGTACTGCTGTGTGACGAGGCCACCTCTGCTCTCGACCCGCAGACCACCCGCTCGATCCTGACCCTGCTCAAGGAGATCAACGTCAAGCTGGGGCTCACCATCCTGCTCATCACCCACGAGATGGATGTGGTGAAAGGGATCTGTGACGAAGTGGCCATCATCAGCGACGGCCGTCTGATCGAACAGGGCGAAGTGGCCTGGTTCTTCAGCAACGCCAAGACCCAGCTGGCCCGTGACTTCATCCACTCCACCATCCATCTGGAGGTACCGCAGGAGTATCAGGATCGGATGAGCAGCGAGCGGGTGCCGGGCAGCTACCCGCTGGTGAAGCTTGGCTTTACCGGCAGCACGGTCGATACGCCGCTGATCTCCGAGGCGAGCCGCCGTTTCAATATCGACATCAGCATTCTGAGCGCAGACATCGAATACGCCGGTGGCGTCAAATTCGGTTTCCTGCTGGCCGAGCTGTTCGGGGATGAAGCCCAATGCGAGGCCACCCAGCAGTTCCTTATCGACAACCACATTCAGCTGGAGGTAATGGGTTATGTCCGAAGCCATGATTAATCTGCTCATCACGGCCCTGGGCGACACCCTGATCATGGTGTTTGCCTCCGCCCTGTTCGGCTGCCTGCTGGGTCTGCCGCTCGGCGTGGCACTGCATGTGACCAAGGCGGGCCAGATCCTGGCCAACCCCTTGCTCAACCGTACTCTGGGTATGGTGGTCAACGTGGGTCGCTCGGTGCCCTTTATCATCCTGCTGGTCGCCATCATTCCGCTAACCCGGCTGATTGTCGGCACCAGTATCGGCACCATCGCTGCCATCGTGCCGCTGACTGTCGGTTGCATCCCCTTCATCGCCCGTCTGGTGGAAGGGGCCCTGATGGAAGTGCCGGACGGCCTGCTGGAAGCGGCCAAGGCAATGGGCGCCAAGCCGTTGCAAATCATCACCAAGGTGCTGCTGCCCGAGGCCCTGCCCGGCATCCTCAACAGCGTCACCATTACCCTCGTCACTCTGGTGAACTACTCGGCCATGGCCGGGGCCATCGGTGGCGGCGGTCTGGGGGATGTGGGTATTCGTTATGGTTATCAGCGCTTTGACCCGACCGTCATGCTGGTGACCGTGGTTATCCTGGTAGTACTGGTTCAACTTATCCAGAGCGCGGGTGAGCGCCTGGTCAACAAATGTGATCATCGTTAATCGTCGATTTCTGACAGGAGGTTTTATGAAATTTGGCATCAAATCCGTTGCGGCTGCCCTGCTGGCTGGTCTGGTTCTGGCCGGTTGCGGTCAAAAAGAAGAGAGCAAGGTTCTGAAAGTGGGCGCTATTGCCGGCCCCGAGACCGAACTGGTTGAAGTGGCTGCCAAGGTCGCCAAAGAGAAATACGGTCTGACAGTCGAGGTGGTCAACTTCTCCGACTACGTCACCCCGAACGTGGCGCTTAACGATGGGAGCATCGACGTCAACGCTTTCCAGCACAAACCCTATCTGGATGCGCAGGTGCGTGATCGCGGCTTCAAGCTGGTGCCGGTTGGCAACACCTTCGTCTACCCGATTGCCGGTTACTCCAAGAAGATCAAGGCGCTGAGCGAGCTGCAAGATGGCGCCCAGATCGCGGTACCGAACGATCCGACCAACCTGGGCCGCTCCCTGATCCTGCTGGCCAAACAGGGCCTGATCACCCTGAAGGATGGCGCCGGTCTGGAAGCCACCGTGCTGGATATCGCCAGCAACCCGCGCAACTTCAAGATTGTGGAACTGGAAGCAGCCCAACTGCCGCGCTCGCTGGAAGACGTGGACTTGGCCATCATCAACAACACCTTCGCCGGCCAGATTGGTCTGACCCCGACCGAGAACGGCCTGTTTGTTGAAGACAAAGAGTCCCCGTACGTCAACCTGATCGTCGCCCGCGACAACAACAAGGATGACGAGAAGGTCAAACAGTTCGTACAAGCTTTCCAGACCGATGATGTTTACAAGAAAGGTCTCGAGCTGTTCAAAGGTGGCCTGGTAAAAGGTTGGTAATTGCTCACTCGGCAAAAAAGGCCACGCAATGCGTGGCCTTTTTTATTGGCGCCGCTATCATATCCGCGAGCACGGCAACACGAACATACTCATAACATGAAAAAATGGTATCTGGCCTACTGCAAGCCAAAAGAAGAGGCCCGCGCCCGCGCCCACCTCGATGCCCAGGGTATCGAATCCTATTACCCCATGGTGGAGATCGAGAAGCTGCGCCGGGGCAAGCGAGTTCCGGTACGGGAACCCATGTTCCCCAACTACCTGTTTATCTTTGTCGATCTGGAAGAGGTGACACCGGTCACCCTGAAATCGACCCGCGGCATCAGCCGGATCATCCACTTTGGCAGTGAATGGACCCCCATCAGCAGCAAGCTGGTCTATCAGCTGATGAGCCGCGATGACAGCGATGAGGCGAGAGCCAGCTACGCCAGCCTGCCCTGCTCGGGCGACAAGGTGCTGATTGAAGAGGGGCCGTTAGCTGGATTCGAAGCCATCTATATGGAGCCGGATGGAGAGAAACGGGCGATTTTGCTGGTCAGCCTGCTCAACCGAGAGACTACCAGCAGCTTCGACAACCACACCTTCAGACGTCTGGACTAAGCCCACGGGCCAGACGGCCCGGTGAATGGCAATAGCAATGGCGGGATGCTCCCGCCACCTCACGCATCAAGATCAAAACGGGCGATGACCGCCTTCAGCTTGCCGGTATCACCAGCCAGTCTGGCTACGATCTCCTCCCCCTGCTGACTGCGCTGACAGGATTGCCGACTGAGCGCAGCAATGTCATCGACCGTCCCGGATACCTCGGCGGCCACCCGCGACTGCTGCTCGGTTGCCACCGAAATGGCCTCCAGCTGGCCCGACAGCGATTGTACCAGCTGGTTCATGGCACTCAGGGTATCTGTCACCAATCCAACAGCATCCCGCCCTTGCTCCACCAACCGGGTACCGCTGCTGACGGTACTTACCGTCTGGCGAGTCTGCTGGGAGATGGCCGCAATAGTCTGGCTGATCTCGGCGGTTGATTGATGGGTGCGGGTCGCCAGCTGGCGTACCTCATCGGCTACCACCGCAAAACCGCGCCCCTGCTCGCCTGCCCGCGCCGCTTCTATCGCCGCATTGAGTGCCAGCAGATTGGTCTGCTCCGCAATGGTGGCGATCACCTCGGTGATCTGCCCCACCTGTTCACTTTGATGCTCCAACAGCCCCATGGCTTCGTTGGCCTGTCCAATCATGGCGGCAATCTGCTGCATGGTATCGCTCATTCGCGCCAGCGCGGCCTCTCCCTGACGGGTCTGCTGCCGCACCTGATGGGCTCCATCCGCCACACCGGCAATGTTGCCAGCCACATCACGAGCACTCACTGACATCTGATCGATAGCCGCCGCCACCGCATCGACCCGCTGATCCTGCTCCGTCAGATCCACCACTATGGCTCTGGTGGTGCTGCCCACATCGAGACAGGCCACCTCGACCTGCCCCACTGCGCCCTGCAACTCCCCGACCAGATGATGTAACTGGGCAGACATCCGGTTGATGGAGCCAGTCAATTCTCCCAACTCATCCTGCCCTGTGATTGGCAAGGGCTCGGCCGCCAGCCGACCATCCGCAACCTGCCCCGCCCGGGTCACCAGACAGGCAATGTCACGGGTCAGACGGCGACTAAAGAGCCATGCGACCACCATGCCAAGCACGATGGCGCTGCCGGTAGCCAACAGCAGAGTCTGGTTGATGGCCCTCCCGGCTCCAGTCATCTGCGCCGAAATCTGATCCACCTCAGCACGGGTTTTCTCCACCTGCTGGACCAGCTGCTCGCTGAGGCTGGACTGCATCGGCTCGATGTCGGTGGCCATCAGGTAGTTTGCCTGATCCCAATCCGGCGCCTGGCGTTTCTCGATCACCTGCCCCACCAGCTCGGAGAAAGGGGTCGCCATCTCTTCAAACAGTTGCCAGAGGCTCTGCTGGGTGTCGGTAAAGAGCGCGGCTTGCTGTTTAACCTCAGCCACACGCTGCTGATGAAACTGGTAGTAATCCTGATACTTGCTGCGGTATTCGGGGTCACCTGAGATAAGAAAATCCCGCAGGGCAGAGAGGGCGTTGGCGAGGCTGTTGTAGGCATCCCCCACCTGTTTGAGCAGCATGCGACGATCGCCGGAGAGTTGATCCTGCGGAGTGCCAACTTCTTCATTGGCAAAGGATTGCAACTGATCGAGCGCAGCCTCCGCTAACGGCCCCGCCTCCTGCAGCATCAGAGTGTGAGCGGGCAGATTCTCTTCGCTCTGGGCTATGGTCCACACCTTATCCTGATTGCTTTTGAAGGTCTCGAGAGACTTGGCGAGCGCCGGACGGAAGGCCTGATGGGCAATGGCCTGCCAGGCCGACTCCCACTCCTGCTTGAGGCGGGAGGCCTGAGCCGGATCCTTGCCGAGGATAAGATAGCCACGCAAGGCGGAAACGGTGGCAACCAGCGCCTTCTGGCTCGTTTCATCCCGCTGCAGGGCGGGCAGCGCCTGCTCCAGCAGGGTGTGTTGGGCCTGATTGATCTGGGTCAGCCGGTAATAGACCAGCGTGGAGGAGAGCAGGATCAGCAGGTTGATAAAACCGAAGCTGAGCAGCAACTTGCTTGAGATTTTCATGAACATCCTTGTTCAAACGGAGGGATCCAGCCAACAGAATCAGATAGATATCAGTGTAGGCAATCTATCTTGCCAAGTCCGGTGCCAATTAGCCAATTCACTGCGCGGCATCGGGCGGGCAGAGAAAAATCCCTGACAGAGGTCACAACCGAGCTGAGCCAGCACTCGCCAGGTCGCCTCATCCTCTACCCCTTCCGCCACCGACTTCAGCCCCAGCTTGCGGGCCAACTCGATACTGGACTCGATGATAGCCAAACGTGACGGATCGGCATGGCAGTGATCGACGAAAGAGCGATCCAGCTTGAGTTCGGTGAACGGCAACAGTGCCAGCTGCTGCATCGAGGAGTAGCCGGTACCAAAATCATCGATGGAGAGGCCAAAGCCATGCATCCTTAGCCGGGTCAGCACCTCCAGAGACTTGCCCAGATCCTGCACGAATGCGCTCTCAGTCACCTCGAGGGTGATGAGCTCAGGATTGATACTCCAGCGCTTGCACTGATCAATCAATAAGTTGCAAAGATCCCCTTCAATGAGTGAGGTGGTGGAGAGGTTCATCGACAGATTGAGTGACAACCCGGTTTCCTCCCATAAATGACCATCACTCAGAGATTTGCTGATGATCACCTCGGTCAACGGATCGATAAGCCCGTTGTGCTCCGCCAGTGAAATAAAACGCCCGGGCGGGATCAGGCCAAACTCGGGGTGTTGCCAGCGGGCCAACGCCTCCATCCCGACCCACTCGCCGGATGCAAAACTCACCTTGGGCTGATACCAGGGCAGCAGTTGATCTTGTTCGATCGCCCGACGCAACTCATCGAGTCCTATTCTGTGCCCCTCTTCTTCTCTGACTGGTTCCTGCCGGGGTGACCAAGCCTGGATAAGCCGCTGGAGCTGCTGCGGCGTTGAGGGTTTCTCTATGCGACCGAGCACCTGCAAGCCATAAGCGGTACTCATACGCAATACGGCTTCCACCACATCCCCCTCAAGCGCGCTGGAGAGGATAATGCCGCCCTGAAAACCACCCAGCGACAGGCGGTGCAACAGCGCCATACCATCCATTCCGGGCATTCGCAGATCGCAAAACAGGATATCGACGTTGTGTTGCTGGCTAAGCGCCAACGCCTCGACACCATCAACCGCTTCCAGCAGATTCTGGTAACCCAGGCTGCGGATCTGGTGCAGCAGCGCCTTGCGCTGAAATCCATGGTCTTCCACGACCATGATGACCAACTCATGTTGTGCTTTTTTCATCGAGCCATAATCCAATGTCGTGGGCAATCGCCGTCATCAACCTCTGCACTGTGCTGACCAGATCGTCGAGCTCGTCGAGCCGCTTCAATCGCGCAGCCGATTCCAGCATGGCAGCCTGGCTGGCAAGCCCCTCCAACCCGACCATTCTGGCAGCCCCCTTGATCCGATGGGCAGTCTCTACCAAAGCGCTGGCATCATGACAAATCAGCGCTGCCATCATGGCCTCGCCATCCTGCCGGTTGGAATCGAGATACTCCACCGCCATGGCTCGCGCGGTCAGCTCGTCACCAAACAGCGCTAACCAGCGTTCAGCCTGCATGCCTGCAGCCCCATCAACGGGCGCAACCGCGCTTCTGGTTGGCGTCCTCTCTGCCAGCCAATGGGCCAGCATCTGGCGCAAGATATCCAGCGGGTAGGGCTTCAGTAACATGTCACTCATGCCTGCCTCTACCATACGAGCACTCGCCTCTTCCGACGTATCTGCCGTTACCCCTATGATGGGGGCCGTCACTCCCGCAGCCCGCAGCGCCTTGGTCAGAGCATAACCATCCATCACCGGCATATGGCAATCAGTCAACAGCAGAGAGAATTGCTGTCCCTGCCAGGCCCGCAGAGCCTTCTCGCCATCTTCCACGACCTGAGCCTCGATACCAAGAATGGCTAACTGCCGTGCCAGCAAGGCACGATTGACCGGATGATCATCGGCCACCAATACTTTGCCACCCAGCTTCTCTGCAAGCGCAGGGAGGATTGGTGTGACCCGCTCCTGTAGCAATTCGTGGCAGCTCTCCAGCAGAAGATCCGGATAGAGAGGAGATAGACCCAGGCGCCACCATTTCTGTTCACCAATCCGACCCCGTAACGCCTCATCGGGTGACGCTATGATCCCCTTCAGCGCAGAGTGTTGCAGCCAGCTTTGCCATTCCCCCCCAAGCGCTTGCTCAAGCCACCGTTGATCGGCCAACAGCAACCCTTCCAGTGAGCGACTGAGCTCATTGGCCCCCAAGTACCTGAGCTTGGCCCCCTGCCGTACCATGGCCGCTTCGAGATTGGTGTCATCGCTGAAAAACCACCATTCTGTGTCAGCCAGAGCAGGGGGATCCCACTGCGGATTGGTAAGCGGTACGGTAAAGCGGAAACAGGAGCCCTCTCCTGCCTTGCTGGTCAGTGTCAGTGCCCCCCCCATTTTGCATACCAGCTGCTCACAGATTGCCAACCCCAGTCCGGTGCCACCAAAACGACGGTTGATATCTGACTCCACCTGCTCAAAAGGCGTGAACAGCAGCGCCTGCTTCTCTTCGGCGATCCCGATACCGGTGTCACTGACACTGATGGTCAGTTGCTCGCTCAGGTAGCTGACCCAGATAGTAATCCCCCCTTGTTCGGTAAACTTCACCGCATTGTTGAGCAGGTTGGAGATGACTTGACCGATACGCACCCCATCGATGTCGGCCCAATCCGGCACATGGTGCTCCCACTCCAGCACCACGTGGAGCCCCTTGTTATGAGCCAGTGTCGCATGGCCACGAATGGCATCGCAGATCACCGTTTGCAACCGGCTGCTCTGGTAATTCAACTGCAACTGACCCGCTTCTATCTTGGAGAAATCGAGGATGTCATTGACCAGATAGAGCAGGTTGTTGGTCGAGGTAACCACATTGCGCACCATAAAACGCTGGTCGTCGTTGAGCTCGCTCATTTGCAGCAATTCGAGCATGCCATGCATGCCTGAAATGGGTGTTCGTAGTTCATGGCTCATGGTTGCCAAAAAGCGGCTGCGAGCCTGCATCGCCTGCTCGGCATAGGCGCGAGCTTCGCGCAGCTCATATTCCTGTTGCTTGAGGGCAGTGATGTCCTGAATCACCCCGTTAAGGATCAGTGCCTGCTGCTCCTGTCTGACAAAGTTGCCACGCACTTGCAGATAGCGATCTCCATCAGGTTGCTCCACCTTGACCTCCAGATCGAGGGGCGCCAGAGTCTCGGCATGATTGGCCACCTTGCTGACAAAATCCTGGAGCGCCTCTTCGGTAAAGCCGAACACCTCACCACCCGATTCGGCATTGAACAGGTCCTGCCGGGAAGCCCCGAGGATCTCGCTGGCCCCCTGAGAAGCATACAAAAACCGCCCCTTGCCGGGTCCTTGCCACAAATACTGATAGACCACCCCAGGCATGCTGTCGGTAATCTGGGTAAGGCGATTTTCAGCCTGACGGGCGCGCTCCTCCGCCTCTTTGATCCGGCTGACATCGGTCAGTACTGTCAACACCCCCAGCATATTGCCATCGGGATCGCGATAAGGACGTTTGGCATAGATAACATGGCAGGGCGTACCATCAGCTCGCTGGTTGCTCCCTGCCCCCTCCAGATCCTGTCCGGTCTGCCACACCCAGCGCTCTTCTTCCAACACACTGTTTCTGAGTGCCTCGGGCATGCTTTGCAGCTCCTCACTGCTACTGCCAGCACCGAGGAAAGCATCGCGATAGGCCTGATTGCACAAGGTGATCCGCTGCTCGCTATCACGTAGCGCCACCATGGTTGGAAGTGAGTTGAGCAAGGTCTGCACAAACAGCAACTGTTCGTTCAGCTTGTCCTCTGCGATTTTCCGCTGCGCAATCTGGCGACGCAAACTGCGAGCCCAGAGCATCACCAGTAAACCGCTGACAAGCAAGGCGCCCCCCCCTATGGCCAACCACTTGTAAATCAGGGTGTAATCAGACTCGATATTGACCGACACATTGAGCCAGCGTCGTTCCAGCAGTTGCCACTCCTCATCCGTGATGGTCAGCAGCAACTTGTCCATGATGCGGAGCAACTCGGGCTGAGCATTATCGACGGCCATACTGATAGGTACGGAAAATTCGGGAGAGCTCAGCACCACCTGATACTTATCATTGAACCCCTTCATCGCCTGCTGTCCCAGATTGGTCATGGTCAACAGCACATATTCGGCTCGCCCAGTATCAAGCAAGGTCAGTAAATCGGCATCTTTGCCTCCTTCGATAATATTGGCGCCCAGCGCGTGAATGAGAGAGGCTTCGTAAGAGCCCGTCACACCACCAATCAGACGCCCTTTCAGCTCGACCAACGACTTCAGCGGGCGAGCACCGTGTCTGGCTACAACATAGCTGTCTAACTTCAGATAGGAGGAGGTAAAAGAGGCAAAGGACTGACGATCCTTGAGCGGTGTCATCAAGGGAATAAGGTCCACTTTGTGCTCTTTCAGCATTTTAAGTGACTCCTGCCAGGTATTTGTCGACGCCAGCTCAAAGCGGATCCCGGAGCGCAGACTCAATAACTTCATCAGGTCTGCCGTATAGCCATGCAATTCACCTTCGTCATCGATTTCACTGATGCCGGCAAATCTGGGGGCAACGGCGAACTTGATGACCTTGTTTCTCTGCTTCAGCCAACTAGCCTCATCTGGTTCCAGCAACAGACCAGCGTTGGCGCGTTCATCTTCCTGATGCAACCGTAATCGTGAGTCTGCAACGGGTATCCGTTGATATGCCTGCCAAAGCTTCTCACTCAGCTCTGGCTGGAGGGAACTGGTCGCCATCGTCAACGTGCTGCCAGAAAGCCACCCAGGAGCGACAACCCCCATTGACGCTGGCATTCTCTCCATCTTGAGGGTAACAATTGGCCCCAACTCAAGATATGCATCGACAGCGCCCAGCTTGACCATATAGGTCGCCTCAGTGCGGCTCTCCAGCTCAGTTACATCAGAGATCCCCAAACGAGCCAACTCATTGCAACTGCCAAACCCGCGAATACAGACCCAGCGTAACTTGCGCGCCTGCTCCAGGGTCAATCGCTGATCCGGGGTATGCATTAAAATGGAGCGAGCATAAGAACCGATACTGCCAATAGGGTTTATCCCCTTCAATTCAAGAGCATTACGTTCGACCCCGATTAATGCATCAATCTGGCCGTCTTGGAGAGCAATCTGGGCATCCACGTAGGAGTTGTAGGGGATATAACGCAATGACACGCCCATTTCGGCTGCAATGCGCGAGGCCAGCTCCTTGAGCGGACCGGCATAACGCTGGTTGGGGAGTTGATAGATGAAAGGGAGATAGCCGCCACGGGGAACCCCGATCAGCAGCTCCTTTTGTGCAGTAATTTCGTTACTTGTGCTCTCATCTTGCGGTTGGGGAGCTGCAACAGCCAACATGCCCGTAAACAACAGCAAAATAGGAAGAAAAAGCTGACGAAAGAGCGGCATAAGGTCTTGTCCTGATGAGTAAAACAGATAGGGCTGCCACCTCTAATCTTGCAGATCCTGACGACGCAAGGCGAGAAAACAATCGCAGCTGTTACAAAGAGGGCAGAGAGGATAATACTGAGTCACCAACATGTGAACATGGAATCAACCATAAGATGGAAAAATGGCAGGCATGCAGCCTGCCATTTCACTAGCGAGGGGGATCTTATTCTCCCCCTCGCGATCAGGTTATTCGATTCCCGAGGCGGAAGCCGGTTTGATACTCCCGCTCGCGAACGAGGGCGATTTGACCCTGATATCCTTCCAGCCCGATATCCCTGAGCAGGGCGGGTGACAGATTGACCAGCACGAGACGACGCTCGACCCGGGCAATCCTTCTCTGGACCAGGGATTCAACACTGCGCAGTAAAACCAGTTCGATAGACATGACATTCTCCAGTTGAACATGCGGTTCTCCCGGAGAAAGTGGATATCACCCTGCGGGACGAACCGCGGGTGATAAAAAGACAGGGGTTACCTGTTTACGCCACGCGGTAAAAGAGCACGAGATTTCACGCCGCACGCAGTGCCGCGAGAGAATGCAATATTGAGCATCAGATGTTGCATTTTCGTCTCCTTACCGAGTAAAAATTGAACAGGTTGCAGAAGTCTAAAAAATATCCGAATTTAAAACAAGCCTCTTGCGACTCCTTTTTAAACGTTTTCACGGCATTTTATGCTGCCCGACAGGGAGCCTGGGGCATCAGATCCCCGAGAGTAGCCGGTACTCCTCCAGCACGTAGGTATCCGTCATGCCGCTGACATAATCGAGCAGCAACCGCACCCGGTAATACCACTCCTGCTCGTTCTGGCAGGCAAAACGCGGATCCGGGGTGGCGATCGCCAATCGATAGGCCTTGAGATGGCGGGCCGAGAGGCGGTGATAGAGGCGGCGCGCAAAGAACAGCGCCTGGCTCCCCTCCCCGGCCAGCAGGCGGGCAAACTGTGGCGCTGGCAGCGACAACAGGCAGGCATAACTGGTCAGCACCCCGCGCAGCGCCGCATACCCCTCCAGCTCAAGCTCTTCCACCTCGGGGCGCATAAAGACCAGCTCGCGGGCCACCCGTTTGAGGATATCGAGCACCCGCGCCGCCGGCGCCTGACCGTGCAGCAGCGCTTGCGGATAGGAGCCCTGCAAAATGGCCTGATGTTCGCTGACATAGCTCTGCGCCGCCAGCGCAACCAGATCCCGGGTAAGTTGCTGGCGAAAATGGGGGAAAAAGCCCCGACCAGAAGCCAGCGCCTCATCCAGCAAGGTGCCCATGTAGTCACTCTGGTCAGCAGCTCGCAGCGCCGCCAGCAGTTCACCCTGAGTCAGGATCCGCCGATCTACCGCATCTTCCAGATCGGCGATGCAGTAGGAGATATCATCGGCCGCCTCCATGATGTAAACCAGCGGATGACGGCAGCCGGGGGCCAATCCCAGGCTCTGGCCGAGGGCCCGGTAGAGCGGCTGCTCGCTAAAGAAGATGCCCCGCTTGCTGCTCCAGCCATGATGCTGACCATAGCTCACGCCGGGCTGGGGCTGCTGCGGGTATTTGCAGAGCGCCGCCAGTTGTCCGAGTGTCAGGTTGAGCTCGTGCAAGCTGTGCACCAGCCGCAGACTCTGGGCGTTGCCATCAAACAGTTGCAGATCCTGACGCAATTCAGCCCACTGGGCTGAAGGTGGCTGCGCCAGCGCCTGCTGATAGAGGGGATCGAGCATCTCGCCGAGCCACTGGCTCATCACCTGCTCGCCAAAGTGGCCAAACGGCGGGTTGCCCACGTCATGGAGCAGGCAGGACATCTCCACCAGATTGATAAAAGCCCCTTCACAGACCATCCCGGCAGGCAAGGCAGCCAGAATGCGGCGGCTGATCTGGCGACCGGTCTCCTGCACCTCCAGCGAGTGGGTGAGGCGACTGCGCACCGAGGCCTTCACATCGAGCGGAAAGACCTGGGTCTTCTGCTGCAACCGGCGCACCGGCGCGGCCTGCACGATACGGGCGCGATCCTGCTCGGTCGCCTCCAGCAGCTCCTCATCCCCCCAGGGGTGGATGCGCGCGGGGGTAATCAAACGGCTATACATCTCGCAGCTCCTTGCCAGCAACTTCCATCAGACTCAAGACAACCTCCAGCATCAAGACAGCAACCAGCGCCGCAGACGGGCGATGTCGCCCGGATATTCCCGGCGCAGCGTCTCAATCCAGTCTTCCACGTTTTCCCACCAGGCGGGGTGATCCGGGCTCTGGATCAGCTGGGCCGTCTGCTGCAATCGGCGCAGGCCAATGGAGCCTGCCGCCCCTTTTATCTTGTGTGCCTCTTCCACCACCCCAGCTTGATCCTTGGCAATCATGTTGGAGTCGAGCACTGCCATGTAGTCCGGCATCATCTTCTCGAACAGATCAACGCTGGAGAGCAGCACCGGCTTGCCCACGGTATCGGCGTAATCGGTGAGGAAGGGGATATCCAGCAGGGCATCCTGATTGCCCGCATCCGCCTGCTCGTCCGCTTCATCCTCGGCCAGATCGGCAAACAGGTGACCAATCACCTCCCGCACCGCTTTGGAACCAAGCGGCTTGTTAATCACATCCTGCATGCCGTGATCCCGGTAGTACTGGCGATCACCGGTGGAGTTGGCGGTGAGCGCCACCATGGGTGGCAGGCTGTCGCCATAACGCTCCAGCAGGGTTTTCGCCACATCAAAGCCGGTCATGTCCGGCAGCTGGATATCGAGCAAAATGAGGTCGAAATCATCCGGGTTGGCCATCGCCAACGCCTGGGTGCCGTCCCGTGCCACCTGCACCTGATGACCCAGCTTGTTGAGCAAGGCGCAGGCCACCGTCACGTTAAGCTCCACATCCTCCACCAGCAGGATATCGAGGGAGGGCATCTCCTCCTCCTGCTCTTGCAACACAGGCTCGGCGCAAGCTACCTCCAGCTCGGCGGTGAAGCAGGAGCCTTCGCCCGGATCGCTGTCCACATAGAGCTGGCCGCCCATCGCCTGCACCAGCTGACGGGAGACCGCGAGGCCAATGCCGGTGCCGGTGGCGTGCTTCTTGCCCTGCACCTGATAGTACATGGCGAAGATCTTCTCCTGCTGGGCGCGCGGGATGCCGATACCGGTATCCTCCACCTCGAAGTGCAGGGCCAGCTTGCCCGGCTCGTCGGCGGGATGGGAGAGGCAACGCACGGTGACGCCCCCCTCATCGGTAAACTTGACCGCATTGCCCACCAGATTCCACAGCACCTGACGCAGGCGGGTGCCGTCAGCCATCACAAATTGCGGCATGTCACCATCCCGATCGAAATGGAGATAGAGCCCCTTCTGCTCCGCCTGAATGCGCGACAGGGTCTCCAGCTCGTCGAGGAAGGCGGGCAGATCGATACGGGTCGGTGCAATTTCGAGGCGACGGCGATCCAGTTTGTCCAAGTCGATGATGTCGTTGAAGATATTGCCAAGGGTCACCGCACTCAGGTGAATGGTCTTGAGCTGCTGATGCTGCTTGGGATCGAGGGGAGTATCCATCAGCATCCGGCTTAAGCCCACGATGCCGTTGAGCGGGGTGCGCAACTCGTGGCTGATGGTGGAGATGAAGGTGGTCTTGTCGCGGCTCGCCTTCTCCAGCTTGTCCTGATACTGCTTGCGCTCGGTGATGTCACGGCCAAAGCCGAGCAGGCCGAGTCGCTTGCCGAAGCGGTCGAAGAAGGGCACCTTGCGCAGCTCGAAGTAAGCCTTGCGGCCATCGGGATACTCCAGCCACTGCTCGTAGGTGAGCGGCTCGTTGCTGGCAAAGACCTGCTTGTCGGTCTCCACCACCTTGTTGGCGATCTCTTGCTTGTAGACATCGAACGGGGTCAGACCGATCAGCTCGGCCTCCACCTTGCCGGTTAGCTCTTCCATGGCGCGGTTGCAGCCGGAGAACTGCTCATCCTCGTTGCGGTAGTAGACCAGATCCGGGGAGCAGTCGATAAAGGATCGCAGCAGAGCGGTGCGCTCCCCCAGATGAAGCTGGGCTTTCTCTCGCTGGAACACCTCGTTCTCGAGATCCTCGATGGCCTGCAGGCGTAGGCTCTCGGCCCGATTGGTCTCGGCAATCTGGGCATTGAGACGGCTGATGTTCTCCTGCAGCTGGGTATTGAGCTCCAGATCCCGCTCGCGCATATCTTGCAGCTTGCGCACCATCCGGCTCAGTCGCTGACGGGAATCCTCCAGCTGATCCACCACGATGGAGAGAAAATAGACCGCCCAGGGGGTCACCAGCAGGCCAAAGAAGACCGAGCGAACGAAGTCGATCACATCGATATTGCCGCGCAGGAACAGGGTCACCCCCATCTGGATGGCGACCGCCAGCACGATAATGCCCGCCGCCAGGAACATGCTGAAGCGCACCAGTCCCAGCTTGGTCATCAGATCGACATAATATTGCGCCCAGGATTTAATCTGTTTCATCTTATTGTTTTCCCCCGATATTCGCGGTACAGAATACCAGCACAACCGAGTGAACTCTTCTTAATCTCGCACAATTAATTAACGATTCGCCGAATGAAATGAGTGGGTTAGGATAATTGGCAATATTGAGTCAGTTGCCATTAAGGTTTTTTCTTTATACTCACCGGCCGAAAAAATTCACCACCATTTAATTTAGGAGTTATCCGATGCGCAATACCACCTTGCTGGGCCTGGGCCTGCTGGTCGCAAATAGTGCTTATGCTGATTTGGGTGAAATTCCCAAGGAGTCTGGCTGGTCCGGTTTCCTGCTTGGCGGGGTCAATGTCATCAATTACGAATCGAATTTTTATAGTGGTGATGATGAAAACAGCCGTCTGAGCGGACTGGGCAGTGCCGAGAGCAGCTCCGCCGTTGCCCCGCTGCTCAACGCCGATATCCGCTACACCTTTGCCGATACCCGCACCCAGGTCTTCCTCGGTAACCTGATCCAGGATGCCATCCGTTTCGACTTCACCCAGCAGCTCGGTATCCGTCAGGAGATGAGCGACAAGGGCATCGTAGCTGGCTCCGTGGTCTTTAATGCCATGCCGACCGAGCAATGGAGCGATCCCTTCGCCGTAGGCGTTGATCGCCAGTCGACCGATATCAAGTCAAAAGGGGTTCGCTTCGCCTGGGACAGCATCTGGGGGAGCAACTTCAATGGCAGCCTGACCACCCGCAACATCGAGGTGGATGAGGAGCGTAGCGGCCAGCAATACGATAAGGATAACCAGACAAACTATGCAACCAAGCTGGATCGAAACGGCAAGATCCACGCCCTCGACCTCTCCTACAAATGGCAGCTGGCACCCGGTCAGATGCTGGAGCCAGCCTTTATCTACCGCCAAGCCGATCTGGATGGCAGCGCCCAAAGCTACAAAAGCAACGGCCTGCAGTTGACCTACGGCATGCGCGCTTCCCAGTGGTCTTTCGTCAGCAACGCCTATCTGGGCCAGACCAAATATGATGAGGTCAACCCCATCTTTGGCCAAAACGCCGACTCCGACGAGTTTGCCCTGACCGGCACCTTCTTCTGGCACCGCCTGTTCGGTATTGCTCCGCTCTCCGCAACCTTTACCGCTGGCTATGCCAAGTCCGATTCCGACATCAACTTCTACGACTCTGAATCCGTGATGTTCAACACCGGCCTGCTCTACAACTTCTAACAACGGTTGTGCGCACCGATACAACAAGGCCACCCGAAGGTGGCCTTGTTGCTATCCAGCATTTGACTCAAATACCCAGAGAGTCGAGCAGATCGTCGTGATCGTTGGCGACCGGGGCCGCAGCCTGAACCGGCTTGGCGGCATCCTGCTTGGCCTGGGCGATCAGCGCATCGGGATCCAGCTCTTCATGCTCCATCCCCTCATTGTGGATGCGAATGAACTCGGTTTTGTCCATCGCCAGCTCCAGATAGAAGATGTTGTTGCGGGCGGTGAAGAAGGTGACGCGGCGGGACTCCGGGCTGTCGAGATTGGTATCGACGCTCAGCATCACCTGCTTGTTGAGGGCCAGCATCTTCGGCTGGTTCTGGGTGATGTGGGTCTGCAGATCCCGGCCCACCTTGACGGTAAAGCTGCCGACGATCTGGTTCATCAGCTCGCCCATCACGTTGCTCACCTCGTCAGAGGTGTGGGAGATGGCGAGATCCTCTTTGGAGAGTCCCATGCTCAGCATGTAGCTCTCGTACAGCTCCATGGCGGCGGCGGCGGAGAAGTTGATCACCACCAGACCGGAAAAACCGCCATCGAACAGCACGAAGCAGCCGATATCCGGCTTGAGGCAGGTCTTGCTGATCCGCTGCACCATGCCAGAAAACCGCACCTGACTCATGGTCGCGGCACTCAAAACGTCCGTCACCGAGTTGCACAGGCTGAGCAGCACATCCTCTGTGGTCAATACGGCATCGTCATCGGATCTTGTCACTATCATGGGACCTTCCTGAACATCGAAAATGGGCTTATCTATACCATAACTCTAACAGATGGCGCGGCCCGGAGACTGAAATAGCGACACGCCTCTCAGTTGACTCCGTTATCAGCAGCCACAGGGGTGAAACCGCTCAGCTTGGCGAGCCGGGCACGCCATATATCGGCCTGCTGGGCCAAAACTTGTGGCTCATAAGGCACGACCGGATGAGCGCCCCATATGGGGCCCGGCCAGGCGCGATCCGTCGCAAAGCGGGCTACATGGTGAAGGTGGAGTTGCGGCACCAGATTGCCCAGCGCACCGATGTTGATCTTGTCCGGGCTGAGGGCCTGTTCCATCAGGGCGGCGACGGCGCAGGACTCCTGCATCAGTTGTTGCTGCTGCTCCGGAGCCAGATGGTGAATTTCCCGCAGGTTGGCTACTCGCGGAACCAGAATGAGCCAGGGATACTGGCTGTCTTTGGCCAGCAAGACACGGCAGAGGGGCAGATCCCCGAGCCACCGGGTATCTGCCTGCAGGCGTGAATGCAATTCAAACATGAAAACCTCGTTGAGTACGATGAACAGAGCGCCTGAAAAAGGAGTGTCCACGTTACTGCAACGGGCAGAAAACTTAAAGCTGTGGGACGGCCCAACCGATAAAGCGCTTGCGCAGGGCCGGGTCTGCCTGGAGGAACAGCTGCTGCAACTGCCCTTCCAGCTCGCTGGCTGCCACAACGGGTTGCCCCCCACCGGATAGCGTAGCCGCTGGCTGCGCAGCAACGGCGACGGCCGTCAGCGCCGCCTTGCCACCGCTGCGGTTGTAATCAGCCAGTTTGCCGTTCCAGTCCACCCCAAGCAGCATGCCACTGGTCACCAGCGCATCCTGCTGGATAGCAAGCGCACGGCCATTCTCCTGCAATGCCACCACCGGATCCTTGGCATAGGCCTGCATCCCCCGCTCGTCTCCCGGTACGCTGGCCGTCAGCTGCAAATGCTGATTGCTGCCCTGATAGCGCACCACCTGCGGCTCGGAGCGTACCTGCCGATCATTCTCGCTGCTGCTGCGACTGGGGATCACCCCCTCGAAGCGCACCAGCAGTTGCTGCTCGCCATCCGCCAGGGTGGCATGCTGCTCATCCTGCAAGGTGCCGTTGCTCACCGCGAGGATGCGGAAATTCTCCGGCACCTTCACGTCCACCGTGGCCTGCACACTGCCAGCCCCCAACACTGCACAGAGCAGCACAAACCCGGTCAACCCTCTATTGCTCTTCATTCCCGCTGATCTTCCTGATGCCGATGATGGGCGCAGGGTAGCAGCCGAAGATGACAGAAAAATAACGCCGCTCAGAGCAGGTAGTGGGGTCGCTCGGCAAACCACTGGGCCAGCACCTGCTTGAACAGCCTGATCTTGCGCGGCACCCGCCGCTGCTGGGCATGCAGTACATGGAGCTGATGCAGCCCGCTCTGCCACTCGTCGAGCACGGTCACCAGCTCTCCTGCCGTCAGCTGCGATTCCACCAGCATCAGCGGGCACTTGGCATAGCCCATACCGGCGCGCGCCAGCTGTAGCACTGTGCTGTAGTGGTTGGCCCGCACCTTGCCCTGCACCAGAATGTGGGCCTCTTCCCCCTCACGGATAAAGTGCCACTGCTCCCAGGCCGGATTGTGCCCCTGCAACAGGCAGCTGCGCCCGCTCAGCTCATAGGGAGTGGCAGGATACCCCTCTCGCGCCACCAGAGCGGGGCTGGCCACCACCACATCCTTGAGCCGCCCCAGCGGCAGGGCCACCAGATTGTCCGGCACCTCGCTCATGGCGCGCAGGGCGATGTCGTTTTCTCCCTGACTCATGTCGACCATCTGGTTGGTGAAATTGAGTTCCACCTCCACTCCCGGGCAGAGCGCGGCAAAGCTGGTCAGCAGTTGGCTCACCATGCGGTCGCCGGTGCTGACCGGGCAGGTAAAGCGCAGTCGTCCGCAATCCTCTTCGGTCAGCGCCTGAATATCCTGCTCCGCCTGCCGAGCCAGCGCGAAGATCTCCCCCGCCTGCTGATAGAGGGTCTTGCCCGCCTCGGTCAGACTGAGGCGGCGGGTGGTGCGCTGCAACAGTTGCGCATTGAGTGAGGACTCCAGCGCGCTGACGTGGCGACTCAGCATCCCCTTGCTGACCCCCAGCGTATCGGCCGCAGCCGAGAAACTGCCGCGCAGCACCACCTCATAAAAGCTGGCCAGATGGGCGATATCCATCATTAGCTCCAATATGGAAACAATGGGTTTATTTTACGCGCTTTTTCGCATTTTCTGTTGCGCTAGAATCGATACATCCCAACCAGGAGTGATGCAGATGAAAATTGTGATTGTGGGTGCCTCCGGCACCGTCGGCTCCGCGGTCAGTGAACTGCTTGCCAAAGATCATCAGGTGATCCGGGTCGGCCACAGCCGTGGCGATGCCTCGGTCGACATGCGCGATCCCGCCTCCATCAAGGCGCTGTTTGCCCAGGTGGGTCAGTTTGATGCACTGGTTGTCGCCAGCGGCAGTGTGGCCTTCAACGGCCTGACCGAGATGACCGACGAGCAGTGGCAGGTGGGAGTGGAGAGCAAGCTAATGGGCCAGATCAACCTGACCCGCGCCGCCATTCCCTATCTGACTGACAAGGGCTCCATCACTCTGATCAGCGGCATTCTGAGCGAGGAGCCGATCAACTGGGGCGTGAGTGCCAGCACCGTCAACGGCGCCATCGAGCACTTTGTGAAAGCCGCCGCCTGCGAGCTGCCGAGGGGCCTGCGCATCAACGTGGTGAGCCCCACCGTGCTGGCGGAGTCGATGGACAAATACGCCGACTTCTTCCTGGGCTTCGTACCGGTGCCCGCCGCCAAGGTGGCGCAGGCTTACAAAAAATCGGTATTGGGGATCCAGACCGGTCAGGTGTTCAGGGTCAACGGCTGAGCGCCGCTCGCTTACCACCAGATCAGCAATAAAAACGGGCCCCGTAGCGGGGCCCGTCTGTTTCTCTGCCTCTCTCCTTTGCTATCGGCAAACGTTTGTTTGTTGGCGACAAAAAAAGAGCAACCCTTAGTCGATCAGACCGTACTGCTCGCGCAGGACATCGATGATCTCCTGCTTGGGATTGGCAGAGCGCACCAGCTTGTGGCCAATGATCTTCTCGGCGATCCCGACATAGGTGTTGGAGATATCCATCATCACTTCGGTCGGCAGCTTGTTATCGCGGGCCAGGGCAAAACGTTCCGGCATGCGGTTCTTGTTAAGCAGGATGTCCGGATCCGGGAAGTGGTTCAGCAGCCACTGACGGAAACCCTCTTTGGACTTCTCGACAATCTGACCGTCGCGCAGGGCCGCGCCATCCCAGATACGGGAGCTGTCGGGGGTGCCCACTTCATCCATGTAGATCAGCTTCTCGTTGCCGGCGGCATCGTGGACGTAACCAAACTCGAACTTGGTATCGACGAAGATCTGATCCAGCCCGGCCAGCGCGTCGCTGATGACGTTGAAGCCCTCTTTGAGCAGCACTTCGTAGCGGTCGATGTCGGCCGGCTTGCTGAAGTTGAAGCCCTTATAATGGCGCTCGATATCGGCACGGGAGACGTTGACGTCATCGGCTTCCGGCACGCCATCCAGCCCTTTCAGCACTCCCTTGGTGGAGGGAGTGATGAGGATCTCCGGCAGCTTCTGATCCTTTTTGAGCCCTTCCGGCAGGGTGATGCCGCAGAACTCGCGCTCGCCATCCTTGTAGGCACGCCACATGGAGCCGGTGATGTATTGGCGAGCAATCGCCTCGATCATCACCGGACGGGCTTTTTGCACGATCCAGACGAAGGGGTGCGGAATATCCAGAATGTGGCTGTCGGCCAGTCCCTTCTCCTTGAACAGCTTGAACCAGTGGCTGGAGATAGCATTGAGCGCCGCGCCCTTGCCCGGTACGCCGTTCAGGCCATCCACACCTTGCCAGATGCAATCGAAGGCCGAGATGCGATCGCTGATCACCATGAGGGCGAGGGGCGCATCGGCCGGCACATCATAGCCTTTCTCTTTTATGAGCCGGGCACTGTCTTCGGGGGTCAACCAGTAGACGCTGCGCACTTTGCCGGAATGGACAGGTTTATCGGTACGGATCGGCAAATCGTCATTCACCGCCAATACTTGATCTGCAAGACTCATGGCTAATAACACTTCCTGTTTGTGGGGGGTAAACATCGCGAGTCCCTCACCTGCGCGCTCTGTTTGCAACGGCTGGCAAGGGGGCTCGCATCATCGAAAACCGCTCGGAATCCCCGCGTTTTCAGGGGGATTTTGATAACAAAACAGGGGCACAAGGCCCCTGTATTTATTCTGCTTTTGCTGCCGCCTGATCGGCCAGCCCCTTGGCGAACGCCTCGGACAGGCTGATATACATCTGGGAGATAACCCCGGACGATACCGGCTTCTTGTCCTTGTCGAACAGGGTGATGGAGGTCTTGCCTCCCGCCATTTCGCCAAGCTGGAAGCGGTATTTCTCCTCCTCCAGTTTGAACGGCTCGCTCCCTTTCGCCTTCCAGAACTCGGCACCCGGCTCTTCGTACTCGACGTCGATCCAGCCCAGAGACTGTTGGGTATCCTTGATGGTGAAACCGTAAGCAGGCAGTACCTGGTTGAGGCGACGCCACACCTGCTCAAAGGAGCCTTCGGCAATCCAGGCGCTCAGCTCGTTGTTGTCCAGACCCAGTTGCAGACCCATGCCATCGTTGGACTTGTGCTGCTCGCGGGCTTTCAGCTGGCTGTCGTAATAGAGAGAGAACTGGTTCAGCACTCGCGCAGCATAGCGCTGGGCATCGGCAGGGGTCAGCTTGTTACTGGTCTCGCCATCGATGGTCTCTTCGTGATCCAGCACCCGGACCGACATGTTGACGGCGTGGCGCTGGGCGTCGTTGCGTACGGTGAACTGGTAACGCTGACGGATTTTGAAGTCTTCGTCATCTTCACCCCAGCCATCGAGAGCGACCGTGTTGTCAAACCAGCCGGTCTGCAATACGCCATCCTGCTGATCCAGCTTCTCGGTGGTGACCTTGTATTTGGCCAGGAAGTTCATCAGGAACGACCAGGTATCGCGCTCCACGCTCTGGCTGGTGCTCAGGGCATAGAAGGCAACGGTCGGTTCGGTTGCGCTCTGCACCACCTGACTGCCCGGTACCACGGTCAGCAGTTGAGCGGGTGGGCGCACATCAACCTGGGCGCCGAGGGCACCTTCACGGCTGCTCTCGGGAAGCGGCGGGATGTCGTACTGGCTGTTGAAGGTGGGGGCACTCAATCCTGCGGGGATCAAGAACGCGCGGCCCTCGAGGCGGGCATCTTCATAACCGAAGTCGCGGTTGGCCATTTTGCGATCCTGGGGGGTGCTGCAACCGGCCAAGACGGCCACAGTCGCAACGCTCAGCACCAGACGGGCTCTATTTCCCTTTCCATTAGATTTAAACACTCGCCATCAACTCCGCTGTGGTCAGTGCTCGCGCCATCAGCTGCTCGCCCTCGGGGGTGAGGTCAACCAGCGGCAGGCGCAAGGTGGCTGTTGCAATCAACCCCAGTTGGGCACAGGCCCATTTCACCGGGGTGGGGCTCGGTTCGCAGAACAGAGTCTTGTGCAACGGCATCAAGAGATTGTTGATGTCATGCGCCTGCCCGGCATCACCGGCCAGCGCAGCACGACACATGTCGGCCATCTGGGCCGCCGCAATATTGGTGGTGACCGAAATCACGCCATCGCCACCTTGCAGCATAAAATCACAACCAGTGGCATCGTCGCCACTGTAGAGAGCAAACTCCGGCCCGCACAGCTCGCGCAGCAGCGGAGTGCGGCTCAAATCGCCAGTTGCCTCTTTCAAACCGATAATGCCGGGAACCTTGGCCAGACGGGCCACTGTCTCCGGTTTGAGATCGCAACAGGTGCGACCGGGCACATTATAAAGAATTTGGGGCAGACCACTAGCCTCGGCGATCGCACAATAGTGGCGATAGAGACCTTCCTGAGTGGGCTTGTTGTAGTAAGGAGTCACCGAAAGGCCCGCCACCACGCCGGTTTTGGCCAGTCGCTTTGCCAATTCAATGGCATGGGCAGTATTGTTGGAGCCGCAACCGGCGATGACGGGAATGCGTCCGGCGGCATACTCAACGGTCTTTTCAACGACGGCGATATGCTCCTGCTCGCTCAGGGTCACCGATTCCCCTGTGGTACCCACCGCAACAATGGCGCTGGTCCCGGCGCTGACATGATAGTCGACCAGTTTGGCCAGACTGGCCCAATCGACTTCACCTGAAGCCAGCATGGGGGTAACGAGCGCAACAATACTACCGCGTAACATGGACTTTTCTCCCGATTTTCAGGGGCGTAATGGTAAAGCTGACCCCTTTGAAAAACAAGGGAGAGAGGGGGCAAGCCGTGATACCATCCGGAACAAAAAGTAATGTACGAAAGTCGGCAACGTCCCTCAGGGAGTGGCCATCAGGGCCGGAGGGTTGGCTTGCCAGCGCGGCTTTCGCAACGAAATAACGGACGAGAGAAGATTTATGACTCACTACCTGGTCGTAACGGCCATCGGCACGGACAGGCCTGGCATCGTCAATGAAGTGACCCGCCACGTCAGTGGCTGTGGTTGCAACATTGTAGACAGCCGCCTTGGCATCTTCGGCAATGAATTTACCTTTATCATGCTGCTCTCGGGCGACTGGAACAGCATGATGCAACTCGAAATCAGCCTGCCCCTGCGTAGTCAGGAGTGGGATCTCATCACCATGATGAAACGCACCGAGCGCCACCAGTCCCTGCAGTATGACGTCCGCGCCAGTGCCGACCTGTTGATCCGCGACGAGCCCGGCATCGTAAGCCAGTGCACCCAGTTCTTCAGCGAACATGGCTGGAACATTCAGGCGATGCAATCAATGACCCTGGAGCAGCAGCCGTTCAACCTGCTGAAGATCAGTTTTCAGCTCAATCTGGCCAGAGAGGGTGAAGTGGAAGGTTCGCAAACCGCCTTCGCCGAATTCTGTCGTCAACTGGGTGCCGAATCGTTCGAGTTTATCGTCAATCGCAAACACGCCTGAGGGCGTTTTACCCGAGGAGACCCCATGCAACCACTACAAGCTGGCAGCCCCGCCCCCGATTTCTCCCTGCCCGACCAGAATGGCAATCAGGTCAGTCTCGCTGGCCTGCGCGGCAAGAAGGTGCTGGTCTATTTCTACCCCAAGGCGATGACCCCCGGCTGCACCACCCAGGCCTGCAGCCTGCGCGATGTGAACGCCGAGCTGGCCGCCCTCAATGTGGTGGTGCTTGGCATCAGCCCGGACCCGGCCAAACGGCTGAAAAAGTTCGAAGAGCGGGACCAGCTCAACTTCACTCTGCTGGCCGATGAGGACCACGCCGTCGCGGATGCCTTTGGCGTCTGGGGCCCGAAGAAGTTCATGGGCAAAGAGTATGACGGCATTCACCGTCAGAGCTTCCTGATCGACGAAGACGGCAAGATTGCCCACCACTTCGACAAGTTCAAAACCAGCGATCACCATCAGGTGGTACTGGATTTCCTCAAGGGGTAACCCTCCCCTGCGTTATTGAAAGGCCTGCCATGCAGGCCTTTTTCGTCTGCTCAGCCACCCCTTGCCAGCGGATTTTTCTCACCAACTCCCCCGCCCAGATCAAAAAATTCATTTTATATATGGGTTAACGTGACCCCAGAATCATCTTCCAGCGAGATATCCCATGAACATGAGCAACACTGAGCGTTTGATCCTGAGCAACCAGTACGAAATTCTGGCGAAACTCAATCCGGAGAAAGCGGACGTCTACCAGCGCGCCAGCACCATCATCGAGCGCGGCTACTGCCTGCAGATCCTCGAGCTGGAGAAGAGCTTCGGCCATCTGGATCTGGCGACCTGCCAGGAGGTGATCGACACCCTGGAACTGCACCACGCACTGGCCATCTCATGGGGCAATCTGGATGCCGCCGATCAGAGCGAGATCAATGCCAGTCGGCTGGAGTTCAACGGCTACAGCCGCAGTCAGGAGCGTGAGCTGGCTGACTACGTCTGCTTCCTGCTGGAGGTGGACAAGCGCTTCCCCGAGCTCAAGTGCCCGTGCGACGAGCTCTCCAGCGACATCGCCATGCGTGACAAGTACCAGCGGATGCTGCAGGTGTGGCGCCAGTGTCCACGTCAGTACAAGCTCTCCATCCAGGAAATCCGCAAGGTGCTGGCGGCCTGATCCACACACCAACCGCAACAAAAAAGGCGCCACTGGCGCCTTTTTGCATCTGAATCGGGTTATTCGTAGAGAAAGGATTTATCGAGCTGCTGGAAGGCGGCATTGAGGGTATCGGCCAGCTCTTCATAGCGCGGCTGAGACACCAGCTGGCGGCGGCCACCCTGCTCGTTCATCTTGCCGTTGATCTCCCGATACCAGCTCGCCAGCGACGGGGGCAAGCGGGTGTCGGCACGCTGGCCGAGCCAGTAGTAGCCCTGCAGCGGCAAACTGAGCAGAAACAGCACCGAGGTGATGACGGAGGGCCAGTAGTGCAGCTCGCCAAACTGGAACTGCAGCATCACGCTCAACACAGCCAGCGCGGGGATCACCTTGAGAGCGAACTCGGTCGCCTTGATCACCCGATTTTCAGGAAACATCGAATTGAGCTCGGGACGGCGCGGCCAAAGCGTCATATAATGGCGGCCTTGCTGTAACTTAGTTCCAAAAATGTTCATGCTCATACTACCTCCGAGCGCTTTTTGAACGTACTAACGGCAAAACCTCGACAAAATTTGATGCAAAGTAACAAAGGTTGAGGATGACTTTGTTATTTTTCAACAATCGGGTTATCCTTTGTACGCCCATTTTTGCGTCAAAAGCGTCTTGCTATTGACCTGTCAGGGACGTCTGGATTTCGGGTCTTGTATCACTATACAAGGGGCAAGCAACAGATTGCCAACCCTCATAAGGATAAGTTGAAAGTTTTTGGCCGCACCGCGTCCAACGCATCCGCCTACACAACCCAATCTGCGATAGGATTTATTCATGAGTAAGCTGGTTCTTGTTCTTAACTGTGGCAGCTCTTCCCTGAAGTTTGCCGTCATTGACGCAACCACCGGTGATGACCTGCTGTCCGGCCTGGCCGAGTGCTTCAACCTCGACGACGCCCGCATCAAGTGGAAACTGAATGGCGAGAAAGGCAGTGCCGATCTGGGCGCGGGTGCCGCTCACCAGGAAGCGCTGGACTTCATCGTCAACAAGATCCTGCCGCTCAATCCGGAACTGTCCAAGAACCTGATCGCCATCGGTCACCGTGTTGTTCACGGTGGCGAGCGCTTCACCTCTTCCGTTGTCATCTGCGAAGACGTGATCGCCGGCATCGAAGCCGCCGTTCCGTACGCACCGCTGCACAACCCGGCTCACCTGATCGGTATCCGTGAAGCTCGCCGCGTATTCCCGGCGCTGGCTGACAAGAACGTGGCCGTATTCGATACCGCGTTCCACCAGACCATGCCGGAAGAAGCCTTCCTGTACGCCCTGCCGTACAAGCTCTACAAAGAGAACGGCATCCGTCGCTACGGCGCTCACGGCACCAGCCACTACTACATCAGCCTGGAAGCTGCCAAGCAGCTGAACAAGCCGATTGAAGAGCTGAACATCATCAACTGCCACCTGGGCAACGGCGGTTCCGTCTGCGCCATCAAGAACGGCAAATCTGTTGATACCTCCATGGGCCTGACTCCGCTGGAAGGTCTGGTGATGGGTACCCGTTCCGGTGATCTGGATCCGGCCATCATCTTCTTCCTGCACGACAAGCTGGGCATGAGCGTGGCCGATATCAACACCATGCTGACCAAAGAGTCCGGCCTGCAGGGTCTGACCGAAGTGACCTCCGACTGCCGTTTTGTTGAAGACAACTACGACAGCAAAGAAGAAGCCAAGCGTGCTATGGACGTTTACTGCTATCGCCTGGCCAAGTACATCGGCGCCTACGCTGCCGCCATGGACGGTCGTCTGGACGCCGTTGTTTTCACCGGTGGTATCGGTGAAAACTCCGCCCCGATCCGTGAAATCACCCTGAACAAGCTGGGTCTGCTGGGCTTTGACGTCGATCACGACGCCAACCTGAAGGCTCGTTTCGGCAAGGGTGGCGAGATCACCAAGGCTGGTTCTACCAAGGCCCTGGTTATCCCGACCAACGAAGAGTGGGTTATCGCCCACGACGCGCTGGAACTGGTCGGCGCTTAATTGACGCAGTAACTCGAGGCCGCCCACCAGGGCGGCCTTTTCCTGATCCCAAAAAATGAACAAGGGGTATAAAGTGGCACGCACTATTATGCTTATCCCGGTCGGCACTGGTGTCGGCGTAACTTCCGTGAGTCTGGGCGTTGTTCGCGCCATGGAGCGTCACGGTGTCAATGTCAGCTTCTTCAAACCGGTTGCCCAGCCGCGTCCGGGTGAAACCGGTGCCGAGCGCTCAACCGCCGTTATCCGCGCTGCTGCCAACATCAACCCGCCCGAGCCCTTCACCCTCTCCTACGCCGAGAACATGATCAGCTCCAGCAACACCGACATCCTGCTGGAAGAGATCGTTGCCCGCTTCGAAGAGCACGTGAAATCCAGTGGTGCCGAAGTGCTGGTTGTCGAAGGTATGGTGCCGACCGACAAGCAGCCCTTTGCCAACAAGCTGAACTACGACGTCGCTAAAGCTCTGGATGCCGACATGGTATTCGTGACCCATCCGGGCCATGACTCCAGCCAGAAGCTGAAAGAGCGCATCGAACTGGCTTGCTCCAACTTCGGTGGTGTCAACAACCCCCGTATCGTTGGCTGCGTGATCAACAAGGTTGGCGCGCCGGTTGACGAGCATGGCGTAACCCGCCCTGACCTGACCGAGATGTTCGAAGCCCATCACCACGCTTCCGACGCGGCTCACAACCTGGAAGTGCTGCAAGTGTTTGGCAAGAGCCCGCTGCGCATCCTGGGTTGCATCCCCTGGAACACCCAGCTGATCGCCCCGCGCGCCAAGGATCTCGCCAAGCATCTGGCCGCCAAGATCCTGCACAAGGGTGAGCTGGACAGCCGCCGTTTGCAGACCGTGACCTTCTGCGCCCGCTCCATCCACAACATGGTCGAGCACTTCCGTCCGGGCAGCCTGCTGGTCACCTCCGGCGACCGCTCTGACGTCATCGTCTCTGCCTGCCTCTCCGCCATGAACGGCGTCAAGCTGGGCGCCCTGCTGCTGACCGGTAACTATCATCCGGAGCCGCAGGTCATGGCGCTGTGCCAACAGGCCATGGCCACCGGCCTGCCGATCATGATGACCGGTACCAACACCTGGCAGACCGCCGTCAGCCTGCAGAACTTCAACGTCGATATTCCGGAAGATGACCGCGAGCGTATCGAGCTGGTACAGGACTACGTCGCTGGCCACATCGACAAGCACTGGATCGAGTCGCTGACCGTCAGCTCTACCCGTTCCCGTCGCCTGAGCCCGCCGGCGTTCCGTTATCAGCTGACCGAGCTGGCCCGTCAGGCCAACAAGCGTGTCGTGCTGCCGGAAGGCGACGAGCCGCGCACCATCAAGGCTGCCGCCATCTGTGCCGAGCGTGGCATTGCCCGTCCGGTACTGCTGGGTAACCCGGAAGAGATCCGTCGTGTTGCCGAACAGCAGGGTGTGGTACTGACCGATCGCGTCGAGATCATCGATCCGGCCGTTGTGCGCGAGCGCTATGTGCCGCGTCTGGTCGAGCTGCGCAAGAACAAGGGCATGACCGAAGTGGTTGCCCGCGAGCAGCTGGAAGACAACGTGGTACTGGGTACCATGATGCTGGAGCGCAATGAAGTTGACGGCCTGGTATCCGGCGCGGTGCACACCACTGCCAACACCATCCGTCCGCCGATGCAGATCATCAAGACCGCTCCGGGCTCTTCCCTGATCTCCTCCATCTTCTTCATGCTGCTGCCTGACCAGGTTCTGGTCTACGGTGACTGCGCGATCAACCCGGATCCGACTGCCGAGCAGCTGGCCGAGATCGCCATCCAGTCCGCCGACTCTGCTGCCGCGTTCGGCATCGAGCCGCGCGTAGCCATGATCTCCTACTCCACCGGTACCTCTGGCGCCGGTGCCGATGTAGAGAAAGTGCGTGAAGCGACCGAGCTGGCCAAGGCCAAGCGCCCCGACCTCATCATCGACGGCCCGCTGCAGTACGATGCGGCCATCATGGAGAACGTGGCCAAGTCCAAGGCACCGAACTCACCGGTTGCAGGTAAAGCCACCGTGTTCGTCTTCCCTGACCTGAACACGGGTAACACCACTTACAAAGCGGTGCAGCGTTCCGCTGACCTGGTCTCCATCGGCCCCATGCTGCAAGGCATGCGCAAGCCGGTCAACGACCTCTCCCGTGGCGCCCTGGTTGACGACATCGTCTACACCATCGCCCTGACCGGTATCCAGGCTGCACAGGCTGACGAACAAGCCTAATCAGTGCCTGTCTGAAAAAACCGATCACAAAGGCTGCTCACCCCAGGTGAGCAGCCTTTTTTCTTAGTTCTCTTTTGAAGACCAGTGAAACATACCATCAGCGCAGTGTTATGCAGAATAATGCCATGTGATGTGCCAGAAATGTCTCGAGCGTAGCGCTGCGGGAAAGCGTGCCCGCCACCTTAAAGATGCATCTAAAATTGATTCAAGATCATACGCTTGGATATATGAGGTCATTCATAGCGAAGCGCTTATAGCAAATATTTCGTCATCGGCATGAGATTTTGACCTGTTAGAAATAGCAGTGAAAAAGACCCGTTCGATACGCTATTCATCAATGTGCCGCTCGGCAATATCCACATCATGGAGGAATGGAAATGCTGATGAAGAAGCTCTCTGCAGTCATGTTGCTGGCCTGCTTGCCACTGTTCAGCCAACCCGTGCTGGCCGCAGATAAGGCAACGCCCAAGCAAACAACCACGACCGCGGTTGCCAAGGAGTCCGGCAAGCTGAATATCAATACGGCCACCCTTGCCGAACTCACCAGCCTTAAAGGGATTGGTGACAAGAAGGCACAAGCCATCGTCGACTATCGGGAAAAACAGGGAAAGTTCACCTCGGTCGATCAGCTGGCGGATGTCAATGGCATTGGCCCGGCCACGCTGGAAGCCAACCGTGACATGATCATCGTCAAATAACGTCCGAGCTCTGCATATACGAATGGGGCAGCCTGTGGCTGCCCCATTTTTCTTGGAGTATCATGGCCGCACTTTAATCCCGCTGGATAGTTTTCCATGAAAAAGACACCTCTGACAGTTCGCAAGGCCGTGCTCCCGGTAGCCGGTCTGGGTACCCGTATGCTGCCAGCCACCAAGGCCATCCCGAAAGAGATGCTGCCGGTGGTCGACAAACCACTGATCCAGTACGTAGTGCGCGAAGCCATCGCCGCCGGTATCAAAGAGATCGTGCTGGTCACCCACTCGAGCAAGAACTCCATTGAAAACCACTTCGACAAGAGTTTCGAACTGGAAGCGACCCTCGAGAAGCGAGTCAAGCGTCAGCTGCTGGAAGAGGTGCAACAGATCTGCCCGAAAGACGTCACCATCATGCACGTCCGCCAGGGCGAGGCCAAAGGTCTGGGCCACGCTGTGTTGTGTGCCCGTCCGCTGATCGGTGACAACCCGTTTGCCGTGCTGCTGCCGGATGTACTGATTGATGAAGTGGCCAGCGACCCGAAAAAAGACAACCTGGCCGAGATGGTGCACATGTACGAAGAAAACCAGATCAGCCAGATCATGGTGGAAGCGGTTCCCGAGAGCGAAGTGGACAAGTACGGCATCGCCGACATCAAGGGCGAGGCCCTGAGCGAGGGGATGTCCCTGCCGATGCAGGCCATTGTCGAGAAGCCGCCCCGTGACGAAGCCCCCTCCAATCTGGCGGTGGTGGGTCGTTATGTCCTCTCCTCCAATATCTGGCCGCTGCTGGAGAAGACCCCGGCCGGTGCCGGTGACGAGATCCAGCTAACTGACGCCATCGCCATGCTGATGGAGCAGGAGCAGGTCAACGCCTACTTCATGAAGGGCAAGAGCCACGATTGCGGCAGCAAGCTGGGCTACATGAAAGCCAATGTGGAATATGGTGTGCGCCATCACGAGCTGAACGGCGAATTTATCGGTTGGCTGAAGCAGTTCGTCAAGCAGTTGTAATCGCTGATAAATCTGTTTTTTATAGACGTATTTAAGGGGCATCAAATGATGCTCCTTTTTCATTTTTGCAACAAAAAATCAATCAAGAGTAAATAAACTCTCAGCAAATCATAATGTTGTAATTTATTCACACATGCTCTATAAGGATTGAGGCGTGTTTCTCGCCCTTGCATAAAAAACTCAAAAAAATATAAGACACAGGTGGAAGTTCCAATGAATAACCCGTCAAAAGGGACCTTTTTAGGTCACCCTAAAGGGCTTTTTTTGCTCTTTAGTACCGAACTGTGGGAGAGATTCTCCTATTACGGCATGCGTGCCGTACTGGTGCTCTATCTGACCGACCTGACTGCCAACGGCGGTCTGGGCTGGAGTCAGGCAGATGCCCTCAAACTCTACGGTATCTATACCGGTCTGGTTTATATCACTCCGCTGATCGGCGGCTGGCTGGCTGACACCTTCCTGGGTCAACGTCGCGCCATCCTGATCGGTGCCGTGCTGATGGCAGCAGGTCAGTTCACTCTGGCACTGCCCCACGCCATGTTCCCGGATATGGTCAACACCATGTTCTACGCGGGCCTCGCGCTGCTGATCGTGGGTAACGGCCTGTTCAAACCGAACATCTCTACTATGGTGGGTGACCTCTATGAAGAGGGCGATCACCGCCGTGATGGTGCTTTCACTATCTTCTACATGGGTATCAACCTGGGTTCCCTGCTGGCAGGCGTGATCTGTGGTGCTGCCGCTACGGCCTACGGCTGGCAAGCTGCCTTCGTCGGCGCCGGTATCGGTATGCTGCTCTCTCTGGTGATCCAGGCAACCATGGCCCAGCGTTTCCTGGGAGACATCGGTCGCGTCACTGCCGCCCAGCGCGCAGCCGCCCTGCGTACTACCGAGCAGAAAGCACCGCTAACCAAGCAGGAAGTGGATCGCATCAAGGTTATTCTGGTACTGGGTCTGTTCACCATCATCTTCTGGGCCGGTTTCGAGCAGGCCGGTGGTCTGATGAACCTCTACACCCAGGAGTATACCGACCGCATGATCGGCAGCTTCGAAGTGCCGACCGCCTGGTTCCAGTCCCTGAACCCCTTCTTCATCATCACTCTGGCACCGGTCGTTGCGGCCATCTGGATCAAGCTCGGCAAGAAAGAGCCGAACTCTCCGGTGAAATTCGCCATGGGTCTGCTGTTCCTGGCTATCGGCTTCCTGTTCATGGTCGGTGCCGTGCTGCAGCAGGGTGGTGACAACACCGTCAAGACCTCCATGTTCTGGCTGGTTGGCGCATACCTGTTCCACACCCTGGGTGAGCTCTGCCTCTCCCCGATTGGCCTCTCCATGGTGACCAAGCTGGCTCCGCTGCGTCTGGCTTCCCTGATGATGGGTGCCTGGTTTGGCTTCGTTGCCCTGGCCAACTACGCTGCGGGCTTTATCGGTTCCTTCGTGGGTGAAGCCGGCCCGATCGCCATCTTCGGTGGCATCGCCCTGGCTGCAGTACTTAGCGCCCTGATCCTGCTGACCATGGCCAACCGCCTGGTTTACTGGATGCACGGTGCCGAAGGCCCGGCCAAAGAGCCGCAAGCTCAAGAGAAGAAACTGCACTCCGCCACCGTCTAAACGGTCAGGATTGTAAACAACAAACAGGGCGCCCATCGGCGCCCTGTTTGTTTTGGCCTGTTTATCAGGCGGCATCAGTGATGACGAACCTGCACATCCAGCGAGCCGCCGCTGTCGCTGCGAAACTGCAGGGCGAACGGTTCATGCCAGCTGCGTTTGTGCAGGGCGTAGTGGCTACTGCGCATCAGGCCAAGGGGTAGGCCGCCTGAGCGCATCAGCCAGTGGGGAGAGGTAAGCCCGGCGTTGGCAAACACCAACCCATCATGCTGATCAAACAGCAGCGCCGCCATGGCAAAAGAGTGGCGAAGCCCTGACGCCATCAACTGATGGTTGAGGTAGTCGAGCAACCGGTGCGGCTGGCTCAGCAACCGGCTCTCGTTCTGCTGAAACTGGCGGTAGGGGACGTTCATCAAGGATCGCACCAGCGCACCACAAAATGCCGCATCCGTCCCCATGATCGGCAGCTCCATCACCAGCACCAGCAGCTTGTCTTCCACCTTGAAGGTATCGGGAATAAACAACTGCCCCAGCCCCTTGAACGTGACCTGCCAGGGGCCCCACTCCTGCAAGCCCGGCGGCTTGAGCCCCGCCAGAAGGCGGCTGGCCGCCTTGTCGTGGGCACTGAAATAGTCGATGTGATCCATCAGCTCCAGTTGCTGCGCCCGGTTGACGCTGCCGTTGAGACACTGTTCGATACTGCGCTCGACCAGCGCGTAATCCTCGAGGGGTTTGAGCAGATAGTCCCGCGCACCGGCTCGCAAGGCGCTGGCGACTGCCTCCATGGTGCTCTGGGCCGAAATGACGATAACCGGAATATGGGGATAGCGCGCAGAGAGGCAGGCGATCACCTCGTGGCCATCCATATTGGGCATATTGAGATCGCACAACACCACATCGGGATGGTAGAGGGCCGCCGCCGATAGCCCCTCAATACCATCTTCGGCCTGAAACACCGTTGCCCCGTCCCGTGCGAGGTAACTCACTAACGAGTGGCGAAAAACGGCCTCGTCCTCCACCACCAGGATCCGTAGCCCGGCTTTTGACATCTTGATAAAGCTCTTATTAGTCAATTGTTTATTTAGGTATTAAGACTAGCTCAAAAGTGCGGTCAGCGCGGAAACCCTGCGTCAAAAGTAGACCTCGATCATACGATGGCATCAAGAGAACCCTATCCGCCCGCGCAGCTCTATTCACTCGGGTGGCCCCACGACTACGACCGCCATCCGAATTGTGCAAGTGGGCGCCATAAGGGATAATGCCCCCCACTCCAGCTCGTGAAGAAGACCATGACCCCAGCCGAATACAGCGCCCTTGCCCACCCAAGATTGTCCCATCCGGCTCGCAGTCTCTATACCCTGCAGCTGCGCCGACTGGTGCTGGAAAATCAGGCTGCCCGGCTCAACTATCCCGAGCTGGGTCGGGCGCTGGCGGTGGTCGATCCGGGTGATCCCTGCGGCTTTTCGTTTCAGGTCAATGCCCGCCAGCTCACCGAGCTGTTCGATGAACTGATGGAGGCGGGCCTGCTGCAAGTCGAGGCTCAGCCCGAGAGTGAGCACTACCATCAGTGCCCGTTCCAATTGCCACTGCTGACCCAGAAATTGCGCAGCCCGCTGCCGGAGCGCCCCTTCCAGATGCATCTGCAATGGCGACCGGACGAGGAGCTGCCCGCCCTCGCCCGTCTGTGCGGGGTGATCGATGCCAGCTATAGCGAAGAAGATCTGGGGGAGTTTATCGCCTACTGGCTGGGGCGCCCCGAGGTGTTCGACTCCCAGCATCAATGGATGCTCAAGTTCATTCGCGCCCTCAAGACCCGCCGCTATACCCGTCGCAAACCGATGGAGGTGCAGGGCTACCAGCAGGTGACGCCGGCCCCGGCAGAGTCGGGCCCCAGCAAACGGGCCCAACAGATGATTGAAGAGGCCAAACGACTGGCCCAACAGCAGACGCAAGAACCCGCAGCGCAGCAGGAGCCGGATAATGATTGATAGCGGCCCCCGCCTGCAGGCAGAATCAACCCCTTGTCTACCCATCCCTGATCGAGCAGAAGGAGCATTCCATGACTGACCCGCAAGATCCCCTGCGCCAGGAGCTGGAAGAGATCGAAGCCAAGCGCCAGAAGATCGCCAAGGCCAAGCAGGATCACCGCATTCACGACCCGGAATTGAGTCGCCATGTGGGTGGCCTGCTGGAGCGCATTCGTCGCTTGCAACAAGAGACCGGTGGCGGCCAGTATGACTACGAGACCCTGCGCAAGGAGTACGACGCCAAGGCCAACGCCGAGGTACGCGAGCTGCAGAAGGCGGCCCGTCAGGAGCGGATCCAGAAGCTGATCGCCCAGGCCGATCTCAACCCTGACTGGGTATTTGACAAGATGGATGCCGGTGACCCGGCACTGCAATACCCCATTGAAACAGCCCGTTACTTTATCAGCGGCTTCGAGCACTGGGAGAAGAGCGGTGGCGGTTGCATGTTGATCTACGGCGACTACGGCACCGGCAAGTCGACCCTGGCGGGAGCGGTAGCGCATGAGCTGATCGCCCGTCACCAGAAATCGGTGATCTTCCAGCAGTGGGCCTCCATCGTCGATCGGCTGTTTTTCAACGTCATCCCCGATCAGGACGAGCGCAACCAGTACCGCCGCGCACTGGAAGAGGTGGATCTGCTGATCATCGACGAGGTATCGGCCAACCGCGCCAAGATGGCGGAGAGCCAGTCCAGCTTCCTCGGCCACCTGCTGCGCCGCCGTCGCAACCTGTCAAAGAGCGTCATCATCATCACCAACCACACGCCCCAGAGCCTGCATCAGGCGATCGGTGATTTCAGCTATGAGGCGATCAAGGCATTCAATCCGGTGGATATCCACCTGAGCGGCCCAAGCCGTCGCCCCAGCATCGGCAACTACAACGGCTGATCCCTCTCAAAGAGTGCGAGTCGCTGACGGCTCGCACCTTCTCCTCCTTGCTGACTCACAAATAAAAACAACTCTCATTTACAGCAGGCGAACAAGCAACTAGGCTAGCCCCTTTTGCCAAGGGAGCTCAGCTATGCCAACCACACTGATTTTCGGAGCCAGCCGCGGGCTGGGCCGCGCCTTTACTCATCACGCCCTGAGCCAGGGTCACCGGGTCGTTGCGCTGGTACGCAACCCCGAGATGGCCACAGAACTAGGTGCGCTGGGAGTTGAGGTGATCGAGGGGGATGCGCTGGATCCGGCTGCGGTGCAGCAGGCATGTGTTCTGGCGGGGCAAGATGCACAGGTCGTCTCTACCCTCGGCAGCTTCCGTCAAGCCGCGCCAGTGGACTATCAGGGCAACCGCCATGTAATCGATGCCATGGAGCAGGCAGGCCTGAAACGGCTGCTGCTGGTCACCTCCCTCGGCTGTGGCGACAGCTGGCAGTATCTGCCGGAGCGGGCACGCGCCGCCTTCGGTCACGAGGTACGTCTCAAGAGTCTGGCGGAGAGCTGGCTGCAGACCAGCGCCCTTGCATGGACCATTCTGCGCCCGGCGGGCCTGCAGGATGGCGACGCCACCGGCCACGCCGAACTGAGTCAGGGCAAGGAAGTACACGGACTGGTGCGCCGTGCCGATGTGGCCGCCCAAGGGCTGCGTCTGCTGGCGGATGAGACGGCGGTGGGGCAGATCTACGCCATCGGGGATCCCACGCTCCAGCGTGGCTAAAGCAGCAGTAAAACCGCTTAACCCCACCACATAGCAAAACGGTCAGCCCAAGGGCTGACCGTTTTCGCCTTACCGCACACGCCATCTTGCTCGCGCTTGCACCATCCCGCTTAACCGGCGGTCGTTTCACCCTGCACGACTGACGGGCGAGCAACCGGCAGCGACTGCTGCCGCCAACGCAGCAGCAGGCAAGCCAGCACGCCGTAGAGCAGCGCCAGTCCCCACAGCTGCCACCAGTAACGGGAAACCTGCGCGAAGTCGGCCCCCATCTGGTTAAGGCGCAGAAAACCCTCGATGGCCGGGATAGTGGGCACCCACTGAGCCAGCCAGTTGAGGGGCGCCGGGATCAGCTCGAGCGGCCAGATAAAGCCCGCCAGAAAGACCAGCGGCAGGGAGGAGATCAACACCACCTGAGTGGGCAGATCCCGCCGGGTAAAGATCGCCCCCAGCACAATACCGAACCAGCAGGTCGCCAGCAGGAACGGCAGGGCGAACAGCCATAGCTGCACAGGGTCTGCATGACGAGCGATATTGTAGTGATCGAAGCAGAAGCCGAGGAAGTAGCTCACCGGCAGCAGGAACAACCCCGCCAGCACCAGGGTTCTGGCCAGCAGCAGCGGCAACACCGGCGCGCTTTGCCAGTAACCGTGCTCGCCGCGGCAACTGCGCTGGTTCTGGGTCGCACCCAGGATCCCCGCCCCCATCAGCAACACCTGATGGAGGATCAGCACGAACACCGCCGGCACCACGTAGTTGACGTAGCCCATGGTGGGGTTGAACACCGGCACCACGTTGAGGGCCACCGCATTCCAGCCCATGGCCGCTTGTGGCAGTGCCTCGCCGTGGCTCAACAGCCGCGCCACCTTCACCTGCGCGGCGAGAGTGCCGCCAGCCTGCGCCAATCCCTCGGCAATGGTACCGTAGACCAGAAAGTAGGAGGCATCACCGGCATAGCTCAGGGTGACGCTCTTGCCCAGCATCAGATCCCGATAGAAGTGGTTGGGGATATGCAGGATCCCGCTCGCCTTCCCGGCCATCATCAGCTGCCGCGCCTCGGCCAGCGAATTGGCCCGCGCCACCAGCTTCACCTGCGGCGTGGCATCGGCCATAAACTCCAGCTGACGGGACAACTGACTGCCATCCTCGTTGACCACCACCACCGCCTCTTCCCGCGGCAGCTGATGCAGATAGGGCTGGGGATAGAGAAACGAGTAGAAGATCACCCCGCCAAACAGGGTCAGCATGATGGCGCGATCCGCCAGCAGGGTGCGCAACTCGAGGCGCAACAGATCGACAAATCCCAGCATCACTCAGGCTCCTTTTCGGCGACTGCCACTGCGGCTGATTGACGGGCCAGCTCGGCCTGCTGCTTGTAACGACGTACCACCAGCAGCAGGGGGAGCAGAAACAGCAGCAGCGCCCCCAGTTGCGGCAGGGCGGATGCGAACGGCAGACCGTAGTTGCTCTGACCAATCTGCAGCTCGACATAGTGAGAGACCGGCAACAGGCTGCGCCAGAAGCGGGCGAAATCCCCCATGGCACTCACCGGAAAGGTGACCCCCATAAAGGCAAAACCGGGCGCAGTGTAAGCCCCCGCCAACGACAGGGCGCGGGCCGGATCCCGAATGATGCCGTAGAAAAAAGCCCCCATGGTGACGCAGGCTGCCGAGGCGAGCCCCAGCCCCACCAGCAATACCAGCCAGCTACCGTGCATGGGGTAGGAGAAGCCTTTGAACAGCAGCAGCGTCCAGACTATCCCCCAACCCCAGCCAATCAACACGTGGGGCAGCAGGCTGCGCCAGAGGCCAAACCAGACACCGCGAGTGGTCCAGTCCAGTCCCAGCCGATCGGTACGGGCTAGCGCATTGAGGCCGAACAGCACCACCAGGATCTGCCACACCGCGGGCAGAATGGCACTCAGCAGAAACTGGGCGTAGCTGGAGTTGAGGTTATAGAGCGCAGTCACCTGACTGCTGATGGGCACCGACTGCCCGAGTGCGCCGGGCAGCGCCTTGCCGTCAGCCATCGCCTCCAGCACGCCAACCTGACCATTGAGAGTCCCGACCACCTGCGCCAGCGCCGAGTTGACCAGCTTGGCGATCAGGATGAACTGGCCGTTGTTGAACACCGTCACCTGCGGCTGGGTGCCCTGACGGGCATCCCGTTCCAGATGGTTGGGGATCACCACCAGCGCATAGATGTCGCCACCGCGCAGGGCTCGGGCACCGGCATCGATGGAGTCAAACTGTTGCGCGACCTTGAGCCCGGCCGAGCCATCCAGCGAGAAGGCGAGCTGGCGCGAGAGCATGCTGTGGTCGAGATCCACCAGCCCCACCTTGAGGTCGCGGGCCAGCCCTGCCGAGAAGATCCAGCAGAGGATCCCCATCAGCAGCAGCGGCACCCAGCTCATCAGGGCACGGCTGAACGGATCCTGCCACAGCAGCCGAAATTCACGTCCCATCAGAGTTCAACCAGCACACTCATGCCAACCCGCAGCCCCTCAACCGGTTGCAGCGGGCGAGCCTCCACCTGGAAGCTCTTCATATCGAAACCCTGACGGGTATCGGTAGCGCGCCAGGTGGCAAAATCCCCCATCACGGCCACATGGGTCACCTTGAAGCGCACCATCTGATCGCCAAGGCCCGGGATGCGGGCATCAAACTTGGTACCGACCGGGAAGCGGGGCAGCAGATCCTCGCGAACGTGGAACTGGGCCCAGGCATCGCTCATGTCGAGCAGGGTCACCACCGGGAAACCTTGGGGCGCCAGCTCGCCGCTACGCAGCAACACCTGACTCACTTCACCATTGTGGGGGCTGGTGATGCGGGTATCAGCCAGATAGGCCTCTACCTCGGCCACGGAACCCGCCGCCATCTTGGCCTTCTCGCGGGCGGCGATCTTGGTCTCTTCCCGCGCCCCTTCCAACGCCATCTGGTACTGCTGCCACGCCATCCCTTCGCTGTAGCGGGCGGCTTGCCAGGCAGTCCAGGCCTCATCGCGTTTTTGCAGCGGCATCACGCCGTCGCGGTGCAGACTGGCCACCCGCTCATAGGTCTTGCCACGCAGCTGGGCGGCAGCCTTGGCTTTTTGCCACTGATCCTTGGCAGCGGCGATCTGTTGGGCACGGGCCCCTTTCTCGGCCTCTTGCGCCATGGCGCCCGCAGCGGCCTCACCGGCCTTGGCCTGGCTCAGCTTGGCTTCGATCTCGGGGCTCGCCAGGGTAAAGACCAGCTGATCCTTGGCCAGCTGATCGCCCTTTTTCACCAGCACCTCGTCGATGCGACCCGGCACCTTGGAGGAGACCGAATACTGCTGTGCCTCAATCTGCCCTTGCAGATGCACCGGCTCGGGTTGATAGGCGAGCCAGAAGCGCCAGCCGAGCCAGACCACCAGGATCACCAGCACCAGCGGCAACAACAGCGGTTTACCCTGGCTCATCTTCTTTTTGATGGGGGGATGGCTCATCACTTCACCTCGACAAACGGGCGACCCTTGGCGGTCGAAACAGAGATAGAAAAAGGAACAGGCAGGACCGGGATCATGAGTTCACCTCGATCACCTGACCATGCTGATATTGATTGAAACTGTTCATCTGGCCGGAGAGCGCCAGCAGGCGGGCCAGCGACACTACATATTGATAGGCCGCCGCCGCGCGCTGAGTCTTCACCCCCGCCAGCTGGTTTTGGGCATCCACCACATCGAGGGAAGTAGAGAGCCCCTGCCCGAAGGCCTTGTCCCGCAGCAGCACGTTCTCCTCGGCCAGCGCCTGGGTGGAAGAGAGGGATTGATACTCCTCCAGCCCCTGCGCCGCTTCGCGCCAGGTCTTCTCAACGAGCAACTCCAGATCCTGACGGGTCTTGGCCTGCAGCAGATTGACCTGCAGCTCGGCGCTCTTGGCTGCCTGCACCGTCTCGGAACGGCCATCGCGACTCACCAGCGGCATGCTGACACCCACCCCCACCAGCCAGTCCGGCGCGGTCTTGGAGGCGAGCGAATCATCTTCATAGAGGTTGTAGTTGCCGAACAGGAACACCTCGGGGGCATATTTGCCCTGCTCGACCCGGATCATCCCCTTGGCCTGCTCCTTCTTGGCAGTGAGCAGCTTGAGACCGGGGTGCACCTCCAGGGTCTGGCTCACCAACCCCTCGAGGCGCGGCAGCTCCTTGTTGACGAACAGGCCGCTGCCCGGCTGGGCATTTGGCAACTTCAGCATGCGGCCGAGGGCCAGTTCGGCGATCTCGAGGCTGCGGCGCGCCTTCTGGGTATCGATGCGCGCTCTGTCATAGGCCGACTGGGCGGAGAGACGCTCCACCCTGGCTATCTGGCCCTGCGCTTCTAGCTTCTTGGCATGATCCAGATGGTGGGCCAGCCCCTCTTCGATCTCCTGTTTGGTCTGCACCACCTGAGCAGCCAGCACCACGCCGAAATAGGTCTGGGAGAGGCTCTCGAAGGTCGATTGCTGCTTGAGCACCAGCAGCTGCTGCGCCTCGCTCACCTGCGCCTGGCGGATATCCTGCGCCGCATCGATGCGACCACCGGCAAACAGCGGCCATAGCATCTTGACCGAGCTGGTCACCACATTCTGTTTGGTCAGGGGGGTAACGAAGTCGTTGGGAGTGAGATGCGGGATCGGCAAGCCGCCCAGGAGCTGCTGCAGCGCCTTGAGCATCTCCGGATGGTTGGCGATGGGGTTGAGATCCATCATGTCGAGTTCAATCGGCTGATCAAGATGGGTATAGCTGGCCCCCAGATCCACCTTGGGCAGATACATATCCTTGGCCGCCTCGCGCAGCTGCTTGGCCCGATCGACCCCGGCCTGCTCGGCAGCCAGCCCTTCATCCTGCTGGATAACCCGGGTCCAGGCTTCACCGAAGCTGATAGTTTGCGCCTGCGCCGACCCCAGCACGACTCCCATCAGACACGGCCAGAGTGATTTAATGAACCTTGACGTCATAGATCCCCAATCCGCTTTTGTTGCATAAATGTTTGGAGCATTTGCTCGACTTAAGCCCGCTATCATAACGCAAAGCGGGCCTGCAAGTGGACTGACAATTATGCAGGCGTCCGACCCGAATGGTACAGCGCTCACTCTCCGGCAATCTGGCCGTTTTTCAATAACTCCAGAATTTGCAAGCCTTGGCGCGACGTTTTTTTCAGAAAAAAATGGCTGACGCTCAAATACTAACCTTTTCTCCTGCCTAAAAAATGCGTAATATACGCCGCCCTAAGCCGATGGTAACCGTGGAATGCAGATAGGTCCCCACACGCTTGAAACTCCCTTGATTGTGGCTCCCATGGCCGGTGTAACTGACCGACCATTCCGTGAACTTTGTTTGCGATTGGGGGCTGGCATGGCCGTTTCCGAGATGCTGCTGGCCAACCCGGATGTCTGGGATACCCAGAAAACCCGGATGAGGATGGATCACTCTGCAGAAGGCGGATTGCGATCGGTCCAGATTGCCGGAGCCGACCCCGAGATGATGGCGTTTGCTGCCCGCTACAACGTGGAGCAGGGCGCACAGATCGTCGACATCAACATGGGATGTCCGGCAAAAAAAGTGAATAAGAAGTTGGCAGGTTCTGCCCTGCTGCGTGCCCCCGATCAGGTCAAAGCAATTTGCCGGGCCGTGGTGGATGCAGTGGAGGTGCCTGTCACCTTGAAGATCCGCACAGGATGGGATCCGGATAACCGCAATGGCGTGGAGATCGCCCGAATCGCCGAAGATTGCGGTATCGCGGCCCTCGCCGTGCATGGTCGTACCCGTGCCTGCCTCTACAAGGGCGAAGCGGAGTACGACACGATCAGGGCGATTAAGCAGGCCGTATCGATTCCTGTTGTCGCCAATGGTGACATCAACAGCCCGGAGAAAGCCCGGTATGTCCTCGACTATACCGGTGTCGACGCCGTGATGATCGGCCGAGCTGCGCAAGGACGACCCTGGATTTTCCGGGAAATCCGTCATTTTCTTGAGACGGGCACCAAGCTGCCGCCTCCCGAGAGGGAAGAGGTTCGCACCCTGATGAACGAGCATGTAACCAACCTGCACCGGTTTTATGGTGCATATCTGGGAGCGCGCATAGCCCGTAAACACGTGGGCTGGTATCTGGATGAAGAAGAGACGGGCCGAGAATTCCGTAAGCACTTCAATGCCCTGGATTGCGCAGACGCGCAACTTGAGGCACTCGAAGCGTATTTCGATGGATTAGGTTAACAAGATAACTAAAGAGCCGACCGAATATGTTCGAACAAACCCTGACTTCTGATGCATTGGTAACAACTACTCACAATCACGCTGCCGAGCCGACCCAGCGCCCCCTGCGTGACTCTGTGCAACAGGCCCTGCGTAACTACCTGGCCCAGTTGAACGGTCAGGAAGTGATTGATCTGTACGATATGGTTCTCTCCGAAGTCGAAGCGCCGATGCTGGACGTGATCATGCAGTACACCCGTGGTAACCAGACTCGCGCTGCCGTGATGATGGGTATCAACCGTGGCACCCTGCGCAAGAAGCTCAAGCGTTACGGCATGAACTGATTGCTGGCCGCGAGCCGCGACGGCGGTTCAAGGCAGATGCGAAAGGCGCCAGGTAGCAATACCTGGCGCCTTTCCTTTATGCTCTCCCCTCCATTTCACCATGACGACCCCGATGAACCGCACTCCCCTGCTGCTGATGGTACTGGTCACCCTGCTGGCCGCTGCTGGCTGGCTCTTCTCGAAAGAGGCGATCCGCGAACTGCCCCCTGCCGCCTTTATCGGCAGCCGCTTCCTGCTGGCGGCGCTGCTGTTGCTCCCCTTGGCTTGGTTGC
>NZ_JRJY01000037.1:132750-153166 GCF_000801015.1 Aeromonas sp. ZOR0001
ACCGCCGCCGACCCGCGCCCAACTGGTGCGCGCTGCCGGTTGCGGCACATTGCTTGGTGCCAGCCTGCTGCTGTGGGTCACCGCCATCAGCCAGAGCGATGCGCTGGGCAGCGGCGCCTTTATCATGAGCGTCGCGACCCTGATGGCCCCGCTGGCCGCCTGGGCCGCCTTTAGAGCCAAACCCGGCCGTCACTACTGGCTCACCCTGCCCATCGCCATCGCCGGTTTACTGCTGCTCTCCAGCAGCACCCACTGGGGCGTGTCGCTTTCGCTGTTCTGGTTTCTGGCGGCGGCCACCACTCTCGGCATCCAGCTTGCCGTCCATCGCCACTTCGCCCAATCCATTGCCCCCACCTGGCTCACCTGCATCCAGCTGGCGATGACCGGCCTGCTCGGCACCCTGCTCTCCCTGCTGACCGAACAGTGGCCCGAGGCTGGAGTCAGCCACGGCATCTGGGGCTGGTTTGCGGCGAGCGTCTTGATCGCCACCACATTGCGCTACTGGCTGCTCACCCATGCGTTGAGCAAGATGACTACCGCCCACGCCGCCCTGATGATGCTGCTGGAACCGGTCTGGACCCTGATCCTGAGCACCCTCTTCTATAGCGAACCCCTCGGCGGCGCCAAACTGGCCGGAGCCGGACTGGTGCTCGGCGCCCTGGTGCTCTACCAGCTCCCCCTGCTGCTACGCAGTGCCCGCCTCAAAACGCCCGCCTGATACGCGTCACCGCCCTGCTGGGCGGTGTCCCCATTTCCCCCCTGTTTGCTTATCTTGTCCTGCCAATGCTGATGTTCTGTTAACGACATTTAACCCTTGGTATCCAGAGGGTTAAAGGGCATACCCCATGAAAAAATGCCATATGGCCAGCTTGATGAAGGTCACATTCCTGCCCCTCTTCGCTCCCTATGATGCCCCCATCATCGGTCTGGACAATCCTGACGATGGCCACACATGGGAATAACAAGAGAAAAGACTATGCAGCAAACCAGCCCCCTCAAGACGGTCACGGTCAGCATATTGGCAACCGCCATGCTGATCTTTGTGGCCCAGTACCTGATAGGCAAACAGGAGATCAAGATCGGCATCGCCATCATCCCGATCCTGCCGATGCTCTTTGCCGTCATCATCGGCATGATTGTCTCCGCCAAACCGGTCAAGGATCGCATTCCCGGCTGGAAGCAGCTCTTCACCGAAAAAGAAGAGGGCTTCTGCGGCAAGATGGTGGGCTTCAGCCTGCTGATCCTGGGCACCCAGTATGCGGGGATGATCATCCCCAACCTGAAGATGATCCTTAGCGTCGGCGTGCCGCTGTTCCTGCAGGAGATTGGCAACCTGCTGCCGATCCTGATCGCCATCCCGCTGGCGGTGAAGTTCGGCTTTGGCCGTCGCGCCATCGGGGCCTGCTCCTCCATCAGCCGTGAGCCGTCCGTCGCGGTAATTCAGGGCAAGTTCGGCACCGGCTCTCAGGAGTACATCGGCGTGCTGGCCATCTACCTGTGCGGCTCCGTCATCGGCACCCTCTGGTTCAGCGTGCTGGGCAGTATCGCCCCGCTCACCGGTCTGCACCCGCTGGCGCTGGCTGCCGGCTCCGGTGTGGGCTCAGGCTCCATGCTGAGTGCCGCCTCCGGCGCCCTGATCAACGGTCTCGACGAAGCACTGGCTCAGCAGGTGCTGAGCATCGCGGCAGCCTCGAACCTGCTCTCCTCGGCTCTTGGCGCGCTTTCCCTCACCTATCTGGGTCTGCCGCTCGCTGAAAAAATCTATGCCCTGACCGCTAAAGGAGAGAAAGCATGAAAAGCATCGTAATGGATATGCGGTTCGTCTTTCTGGCGATCCTGCTGGCCATGTTTACCCAAACCCTGACCACCGGCACCCCGCTCTGGCTGATGGGTGACAGCTTTATCGCCATGTCGCTGGTGGTGTTCGCTTCGCTGATTGCCAAGCGCTATCTGCCCTCCTCCCTGCCGGCGTTTGCCTATGCCACCATCATCGGTATTCTCATCTGCCTGCCTGAGACCCCGGTGCGCGGCCTCTTTATCGACGCCGTCGCCAAGATCTCCTTCCTCTCCTGCTGCGTACCGCTGCTGGCCTTTGCCGGTCTCTCGGTGGGCGGTCAGCTGGAAGAGCTGAAGAAGATGTCCTGGAAAGTGATCCTGATCTTCATGATCGTCTCCACCTGCTGCTTCTTCGGCGCCTCGCTGGTCGCCCAGCTCGGCTTCTCCATTCAAGGGATCATCTGATGAACAACATCCATATTGAACCGGCCCTGCTGGCCCTGCGCGACTTCAGCCACGAAGTGCGCCACCACCTGCACACCATTCCGGAGGCCTCCGGCGTCGAGTTCAAGACCTCGGCCTACTGCCGCGAGCTGATGGCAGGCTTTGGCTACCGTCTCACCGACTACCCGGGCTTCACCGGTTTCCACGGCGATCTGGTGGTTGACCCGGTGCTGCCGACCATCGCCTTCCGTGCCGATATGGATGGCCTCGAGATGCACGACATGAGCGACGTTGCGTTCAAGTCAACCCACGAGGGAATGGCTCACAACTGCGGTCACGACTCCCATATGGCGATCGCCCTGACCGCGGCCAAGTTTCTGGCCGCCAACCGCGATCGCCTGCAGTACAACGTCCGCTTTATCTTTCAGATGGCGGAAGAGGATATGCGGGTGCCGGGCGCCGAGAAGATGGTGGAACTGGGCTGCATGAAGGGGGTGGACGAGGTCTATGCCCTCCATAACGACGGCGCCATGGAGACCGGCACCATCAAGTTCAACCACGGTGTGATGTCCTCCTGGGGCTCCGCCTGGACGCTGGATGTGCACGGTATCTCCGCCCACGGTTCCACCCCCCACAAGGGGTTGGATGCCATCCGTGAAGCGGTGCGGATCATCGAGGACATGGACTACATCGTCGCCAAGCGCACCAGCCCGTTCAGCCCGGCGGTGTTTGGCTGCGGCATGATCAACGGCGGCACCATCCCCAACGCCATCGCCGACCATGTGCAGGCGCGCGGCACCATCCGTGCCATGGATGCCGAGACCGACCAGATCCTGAAGAACAGCTTCAAGGAGATCGTGGCCCAGAGCGAACTGCGCGGCTTCAAGACCAAGATGGTCTATGCCGGGTATCCGGCGGTCGAGAACCACGCCGATGCCTGCGCCCGTCTGCTGCAAGCGGCCGCCGATGTATTGCCCTCCGAGGGGATCAACGCTCAGGGTCAGCCGATGACCGGCAGCGAAGACTTCAGCTATATGGTCAACGCCTGCCGTGGTCGCAAGGGGGCCATGTTCTTCCTCGGCAGCGGCTGTCAGGCCAAGGGGATCTGCAACTACCTGCATGCGAATCCCTACTACCTCGATGACGATTGCCTGCTGGTCGGAGCCCAGATCTTTATCAATCTGGCGACCCGCAGCGCTTAATCCCGCATATCGATAAAACCAGAAGAGAGGCCAAGGCCTCTCTTTTTTTATCTCTGTATTTTTGCTCTGTACGCGGCAGACATCCCGCGGCTAGAGCCACGGCAAATCCGCCATATTGGCAGTCGGCGGCTGGTTGATAAGGTGCAGCTGTACCGTCTCCCGGCTGATATGGGGGGCGTAGAGGTGGATAAAGTCGTACATGTAGTCACGTAGATGGGCATGCTTGCGCAGGCAGATGTGGGTCGCGCTCGAGGCGATCAGGTGGTCGATGTTGAGACTCACCAGATCCTCCCTGTCCCCCTCGTCAAAGGCCACGCTTGCAATCACCCCGACCCCCATGCCGAGCCGGACGTAGTGCTTGATCACGTCGGTGTCGGTGGCGGTCAGCACGGTTTTCGGCGAGAGGCCGTGACAGCTGAAGGCCTTGTCCATCTTGGATCGGCCGGTAAAGCCGAACACATAGGTGATGAGGGGATAGCGGGCCAGATCCGCCATCGACAGCGGCTGGCAGTCGATCAGTGGATGACCGTGGGGCACCACCACACTGCGCCCCCAACGATAACAGGAGACGGCGGCCAGCTCGTCGAACAGATACATGGACTCGGTGGCGATCGCCATATCCACATCGCCGCTTTGCACCATCTGGGCCAGTTGGGCTGGCGCCCCCTGATGGAGCTGGATCGCCACATCGGGATAACGACGGCTGAACTCGGTGATCACCGCTGGCAGCTTGTAGCGAGCCTGGGTGTGGGTGGTGGCGATACGCAGCACCCCGCTGGTGGCCAGTTGCTCCCCCAGCGACAGCTGGTTGATCTGCTCCACCTGCGCCACTACCCCCTTGGCCAACTCCATCACCTGCTCGCCTGCGCTGGTCAAGCCGACCAGATTCTTCCCCTTGCGGGTAAAGAGGGCGAGCCCGAGCTCATCTTCCAGCATCTTCATCTGCTTGCTGAGGGTCGGCTGGGAGGTGTAGAGCTTCTCCGCCGTCGCCGAGATGTTGAAGTTGTTCTTCACGATCTCGGTAAAGTTCTTGAGCCGGGCGATGTTCATCTGGGCAAGGGATCTCGCTGCTGCGGCCAGTGGGACTGGCCTGAAAAAGAGAGAGCGGGGCTGGCCCCGCAGCTGACCGCCGACCATACCACAGCGCGGCGCACGATAATCTGCCCCAGGTCAGAAAGCGGCGAGCTAGTCGCTGGCGAGCTTGATCCCGAGCCCGACAAACAGGGTGCCGATGCCCCGGTTGAGCCAGCGACCGAGACGCTGCGACAACCGAACCCTGTGACTGGCATAGACGGTGGTAAAGACCAGCAGGTGACACCAGATGATGCCGCCCAGATTGAAGATGCAACCGAGCAGGATAAAGGCGAGCGCCTTGTCGGGGGCATCCGGTGCGATGAACTGGGGCACGAAGGCGAGGAAAAAGAGCGCTACTTTGGGATTGAGCACATTGGTCAGCACTCCCTGCCGGTAAATCTGGCCATAGGAGAGGGCGGGTAACGTGGCCCCTCTCTCCATTGATCCTGTTGCCTGCTGGCGCAGCAGAGAGAATCCCAGATAGATGAGGTAGATGGCGCCAGCCAGCTTGATAAGGGCAAACAGCTCGGCCGAGGCACTGAGCAGGGCCGACAGACCGAGGGCCGCCGCCAGCACATGCACCATGACACCTGTGCCGATGCCCAACGTCGCGACCGAACCGGCACGCCACCCTTGCGAGCCGCTGCGCAGCATGACCAGCAAGGAGTCGGGCCCCGGCATGATATTGAGCAGCAGCCCCGAGACCATAAACAGTGCAAGATCATGAATACCGAACATCATCCCTCCCCTCGTAAAGAAAAACCAAACAAAAAGGGCTCCGCAGAGCCCTCTTTCCTTTCACTCTGCGGCAGCTGACGCGTCATCAGCTGTCCCGCCAGCCATCAGGGCCGCAGCGCCTTGTCCGCCCGGGAGATACCGCAGACGCCGGAGCGCACCACTTCGATGATCTCGTTGGTCTGGGCTGCGGTCTTGATGAAAGCATCCAGCTTCTCGCTGGTGCCCACCAGCTGCACCGTGTACTGCTCGGGGGTGACGTCGACGATCTGGCCACGGAAGATATCCGCCAACCGTTTCAGCTCGTCACGGGCCCCACCGGCGGCACGCGCCTTGACCAGCGCGATCTCCCGCTCGATATGCTCCCCTTCACTCAGGTCGCACACCTTGAGCACATCCACCAGCTTGTGCAGCTGCTTCTGGATCTGCTCCAGCACCCGCTCGTCACCCATAGTGACTATGGTCATGCGCGACAGGGTGGGATCCTCGGTCGGCGCCACCGTCAGGGTCTCGATGTTGTAGCCGCGCTGGGAGAAGAGGCCCACCACACGGCTCAGGGCGCCAGATTCGTTCTCCAGCAGTACCGAAATGATATGCCTCATGATATTTCTCCCGCCTTGCTCAGCCACATCTCGTCCTTGATGGAACCAAACTTGAGCTCCTTGAGCACGACCGAAATAATATGTTCCATCGTCAGGTTCTCTCCGTCTTGCTCAGCCACATCTCATCCATGGCGCCAAACTTGATCTGCATCGGATAGACGTGCTCATCCGGGTCGACCGAGATATCCATGAACACCAGCCGATCCTTCATGGCGAAGGCTTTCTCCATGGCGCTCTCCAGCTCGGCCGGATCGCTCACCGCGATACCGACGTGGCCGTAGGCTTCCGCCAGTTTGACGAAGTCCGGCAGGGACTCCATGTAGGAGTGGCTGTGACGACCGCCGTAGAACATCTTCTGCCACTGCTTGACCATGCCCAGCGCACGGTTGTTGATGGAGATGATCTTGATGGGCACCCCGTACTGCATGCAGGTCGAGAGCTCCTGAATGTTCATCTGCACCGAGCCATCGCCGGTGACGCAGCAGACCACAGCATCCGGGTTGGCAAACTGGGCCCCCATGGCGGCCGGAATACCGAAGCCCATGGTGCCGAGCCCCCCTGAGTTGATCCACTGGCGCGGTTTGGCAAACGGGTAGTAGAGAGCGGCAAACATCTGATGCTGGCCGACGTCGGAGGCGACGAACGCCTGCCCCTGAGTCACCTTGTAGAGAGTCTCGATCACCTGCTGTGGCTTGATCTGGGTAGACGATTTTTCGTAAGCCAAGCAGTGACGGGAGCGCCACTGGTTGATCTGGCTCCACCAGTCCGCCAGCACCTCCTTGTCGTTATCGAAGCCACACTCGCGGACCACTTCCAGCATCTGCTCAAGCACGGTTTCCACCGAACCGACGATGGGCACATGGGCCTGTACCGTCTTGGAGATGGAGGTGGGATCGATGTCGATATGGACCACGGTCGCATTGGGGCAGAACTTGGCCACGTTGTTGGTGACGCGGTCATCGAAGCGGGCCCCCACGGCGAAGATAAGATCCGCATTGTGCATGGTCTTGTTGGCTTCGAAGGTACCGTGCATCCCCAGCATGCCGATAAATTGCGGATGGGTGCCGGGGAAGGCCCCCAACCCCATCAGGGTGGTGGTCACCGGCAGATTCAGCAGCTCCGCCAGCTTGGTCACCAGATGATCCGCGTTGGCATTGATGGCACCGCCGCCCACGTACATCACCGGGCGCTGGGCATCCACCAGCAGCTTGGCAGCTCGCTTGATCTGACCCTTGTGACCGGATTTGGTCGGATTGTAGGAGCGCAGAGAGACCGTCTCGGGATATTGGTAGGGGAATTTCTCTTTCGGGTTCTGCACATCTTTGGGCAGATCCACCACCACCGGCCCCGGGCGGCCGCTGGCGGCAATGTAGTAGGCCTTCTTGATGGCCTCGGGAATATCGCTCGCCTTCTTGCACAGGAAGCTGTGCTTCACCACCGGGCGGGAGATACCGATCATGTCGGTCTCCTGGAACGCATCCTCACCGATCATGCTGGTCGGCACCTGACCGGAGAGGATCACCAGCGGAATGGAATCCATATAGGCGGTGGCAATACCGGTAATGCAGTTGGTCGCTCCCGGGCCTGACGTTACCAGCACAGTCCCCACCTTGCCGGTGGAACGGGCGTAACCGTCAGCCATGTGAACCGCGGCTTGCTCGTGCCGCACCAAGACATGCTCCATCTTGCCGTTTTCGAAGAGAGCGTCATAGATGTCGAGCACTGAGCCACCAGGGTAGCCGAAGACGTGCTCAACTCCCTGATCTTCCAGCGCTCTAACCACCATCTGGGCGCCTGATAACATCTCCATGATAAAGCCCTCCAGGCTTTGCTCCGTTTAGCGAATCCCGCCGACGATGCCGTGCTTCCCGGCACGGCCCGATCCGTTTCTTGTTGTTATCTAAATGCAGATCGGCCCAATTCAGCCCCGTCGACAGTAGAAAAAAAGGATTTTTCCGTCATTCACCCGAAAATAGGGTGAAAAACCAACTTAACCCGCTTCATAACGCTTGTCCACGGCTTTATCTGACCAGAACAGTCATACATTTCAACCGGCTATTAACATTCAATGACTTGCCGTAGCGACCATGAGACAAAAGGGAAGGAAGTCGGGGAATGGCCAGCGGATCATTCCGCAGAGGGGAAAAACAGCCACAAAAAAGCCCACCGCTCAGCGATGGGCTTGATGCCGAATGATGACTCAGTTCTCCTGATCCGGCTCCGCCAACCAGATCTGCTGATCCGGGTCGGTCTCTTCACTGACCGAGATGCTGACACCCATATCGAGCAACTCGTGCAGGGTGAGATTATCAGCCAGGTTCATGACTTCGCCGTTTTCATTGGTAAAGCGCATTTGCTCCGTCCTCTCCTTGGTGGGATCGCCTTTCAGTCTAGTCAACAACGCTCACTTGCGATAACCAGCAACTGGATAAACAGTCGCCCCCATCCAGCTCGCTCAGGCGATCACTCACCTCCTCCGGAAACAGGGTGCGCGCCCAGAGCCGACGTGACAGAGAGGCCACGCTCTCGTCAGCGCCCGCCGCCAGCCAGCGGGCCAGCTCCCCTGCTACATCGGGGTAACAAACCGCCCCCGGCGAGGCGCTGTCGAGCCAGGTACGCACCAGATTGGCATCGAGCACATCCATCAGGGTCGCCAGTCCCATCATCTCAAGCGTCTTGCCATTGGTCAGCTGCTCGAACTGGCCGCCGAGGGGCTTGACCAGCAGCTTCTTGCCGAGGGTGAGCGCCTCGGAAGCCAGCTCGAAACCCGCGTTGGATATCACGCCGCGACAACCGGCCAGCACGGCGATAAACTCGTGTCGCGATGGCGGTTCGAAGCGCAGGTTGCGCCATTGGCTCGGGGTGCGAATGGCGGGATGAAAACAGACGAAGCGCTGCTGGCCAAAGCGCGACAACAGGGCGGCGATCGCCTCGGTCTGCTCGAACGGCAGATAGACCAGGATCTCGCCGTTATCCGGTGCGGCGGCGATAGGGTCGATCACCGGCGGCAGCAAGGGGTGACCGAAGTGAAACCAGTGCAGCCCGAGCGGCTGATCCACAGGAGCAAAGTGGCGCATCAGCTGGCGGCTGACCCCATCCTCCCCCCAGCGCGGGATGGGCCAGTTGAAGCTGGCCTGATGACTGACGGTGAGGCTCGGCTTGCCATAGCGGCGGGCGGCGTGGGCGGTCAGCGGCTCAAAATCGCTCACCACCAGATCGTATGCGCTGCAATCGAGGGCCCGCAGATCCCGCCAGAAGGTGAGCGGCGAGGCGGCTTGCAGGGTGCGCCACGGAGAAACTCGCCCCTCATGACTGACAAAAGTGAGGCCGGGAAAGGCGCGGTAGGGGCCAAACTCCTCCATGTCGAAGTAGCGGTCGGCGGGGCGACCGCTGAAGAGATAATCCACCTCGACCCCTGCCGTGCGCAGCGCCCGCGCCAAAGTGCGACTGCGACTGATATGGCCGTTGCCGGTGCCTTGCACCCCAAACAGTATCCTCATGAGTGGCTCCAGCTGAGCGCCAGCACGGCGCAACCGCCACCCAGCAGGGCACCGGCAACCAGATCGCTCAGGTAGTGTACCCCGAGCAGCAACCGGGATGCCCCCACCAGCGCCGCCCAGCCAAACAGCAGGGGCGCCCAGAGCGGAAAGCCGGTGGCCAGTATGGTGGCCATCAGAAAAGCGGCGGCGGTGTGACCGGAGGGGAGGCTGTAACGATCGGAAGGAGTGATAAAGACTGGCAAGCCGACCGGCCGTTGCCGTTTCAGGCTGTTTTTCAGCAGCAGATAGAGGGGCAGTTCGATGGCGAAGGCTAGCAGCGCCAGTCGCACCAGCTCCCGCTCTGCCTCCCCCTGCCACCAGAGCAAGGCGGCCAGCACAGCGTAAAGCGGGCCATCGCCGGTGCGGGAAATGAGACGACTCACCCTCGCCTGCTGCCGGTTGTAGCCGTGAAGCAGGCAGACCCGGCACACCTGCAGGTCCCATTGCTGGATCTTGTTCATATCCCCTCCTTCCCTGAATTCTGCTTGCAGAGTAAGAAAGCGGGATGACGTTACGTTGAACAAGGGATAACAGATTTATGAAAAAAGGGCCGAATGGCCCTTTTTAATCTCGATGTTGCGGCAAAATCAGTGGCTGCCGCGCAGACCGGTCTCCATCAGACGGCAGTTGTGGTCCGCCAGACGGGCCATGAAGTGCTCATCCACTTTCAGGCCAAACACCTGCTCGTAGAGATCTTTCATCACGAACGGCTGCCACATCATGCTGAGGAAGGAGATCTTCAGCATGTCGGGATCCAGGTTGTCACCCAGCTCACCGTTGGACTTCATGGTTTCCAGCAGGGCATCGAACTGCGGCAGCTGACGTTCCAGCAGGCGGTTCAGCACAAAATCCCGGCCCGGGCTCTTCTCGGTCGACAATGCGCTGGAGATGGCCGAGGTCAGCTCGCTGTTGGGCGCCATCACCTGATAGTAGGTGTTGAGCAGCTCGTTGAGGCTGTGATTGCTGTGTTCATCTTGCCAGGCATGGTCGAGGGGCTCGGCGACATCGCCCAACACAGCTTTGTAAAGACCCTCTTTACTGCCGAAGTAGTAGTGGATCATTGCCAGATTGGAGCCAGCAAGCTCCGCGATTTCGCGTGTAGTCACCTTGCTATAGGGAGTATTGAGAAAACGCTCACGGGCGGCAGCAAGCAACTTGTCACGAATGTCAGAACGTCCGACCGGACGACCAGGTCTACGTTTTTCCATTTAACACCTCAGATAATTCAGCCAATGCTGATAAGTCGATCTGGTTGTGCAGAGAATAGAGCACAGCAGGAATGACCAGATAATCGGTCATGGGCCGAATATGGAACAAGGAAATTTGCAATCCTTTACAATCCGATTAAATACGTCAGCAGATTGCCCCTGACCTTCCGTGTTGACACAGCATAAAAATCTCGATATTGGTAAAAGCGTTATCGACTGGAAGGAATAACAACGTCATGCATATCGCCACCCCGCTACTACTAATCTCCCTAATCGCGTTAACTCGCGCGGGATCCTTGTAGCCGGGCTAAGGCATAGCCGGAATTTACAAAAACCCGTGCACCCTGCACGGGTTTTTTTATGCCGCCGCAGGATGCACGTTACCGAACTTAGGAAGAGGGAAGTCACATGTCAGATCGGGTCATCATATTCGACACCACCTTGCGTGATGGTGAGCAGGCCCTGGCGGCCAGTTTGACAGTCAAGGAGAAGCTGCAGATCGCCCAGGCGCTGGAGCGGCTCGGTGTCGACGTCATGGAGGTGGGCTTCCCGGTCTCTTCTCCCGGCGATTTTCAATCGGTGCAGACCATCGCCCGCCACATCAAAAACAGCCGGGTCTGCGCCCTCGCCCGCGCCCTGCCCAAGGATATCGACGCCGCCGGCGAAGCCTTGCGGGTCGCCGAGGCGTTTCGCATCCATACCTTCATCTCCACCTCCTCCATCCATGTGGAGAGCAAGCTGAAAAAGAGCTTCGAAGACGTGCTGGAGATGGGGGTCGGCGCCATCAAGCACGCCCTGCGCTACACCGATGATGTGGAGTTCTCCTGCGAGGATGCGGGCCGCACGCCGATCGATAATCTCTGCCGCATGGTGGAAGCCGCCATCAAGGCCGGCGCCCGCACCATCAACATTCCTGACACCGTGGGCTACACGGTACCGACCGAGTTCTCCGGCATCATCCACACCCTGTTCAACCGGGTCCCCAATATCGACAAGGCCATCATCTCCGTCCACTGCCATGACGATCTGGGGCTCTCGGTAGCCAACTCCATCGGCGCAGTGCAGATGGGGGCCCGCCAGATCGAGTGCACCATCAACGGCATCGGCGAGCGGGCGGGCAACTGCTCGCTGGAAGAGGTGGCGATGATCCTCAAAACCCGCGCCGACCTGCTCGGGGTGCAAACCAATATCCGCCACAACGAAATTCATCGCACCAGCACACTGGTCAGCCAGCTGTGCAACATGCCGGTGCAGCCCAACAAGGCGATCGTCGGGGCCAACGCCTTCTCCCACAGCTCCGGCATCCATCAGGATGGGGTGCTCAAGGCGAAAAATACCTACGAAATCATCACTCCCGAGAGCATCGGCCTGACCCAGAACAACCTCAACATGACCTCCCGCTCCGGCCGCCACGTCATCAAGCACCGGATGGAGTCCATGGGGTACGCCGAGAGCAGCTACGACCTCGACCACCTCTACGGCAAGTTCCTGACCCTGGCCGACAAGAAGGGGCAGGTATTCGACTACGACCTCGAAGCGCTGGCCTTCTTCAGCCAGATCCACGAGGAGCCGGAGCACTTCAAGCTGGAGTACCTCGGGGTGCAGAGCGGCAGCTCGGTACTGGCCACCGCCTCGGTCAAATTGAAAGTGGGGCAGGATCTTATCTGCGAAGCGGCTACCGGCAATGGCCCGGTGGATGCGGTCTACCAGTGCATCAACCGCATCACCGGCTATGAGATCCGCATCGACAAATATGCCCTCAAGAGCAAGGGCGAAGGGGAAGATGCCCTCGGTCAGGTCGATATCGTCGCCGAGTACAAGGGACGCAAATTCCACGGCATGGGACTGGCCACCGACATCATCGAATCCTCGGCCCATGCCCTGCTCCATGTGATCAACAGTATCTGGCGCGCCGATCAGGTGGCCGAGCAGATGGAACGCAATAACAGCATCAAATCAGAAACCGTCTGAACAGGGCTCGGAACCAAACAGACGGCATGGAATGACAACATCAGGACGGGGAACGTCTGAACCGGCAACCGCGCGCAGCGTTGGTAAAACCGGGCAGAGGGATCTCAAAGACAATATCAGGATGGAGAGTGTATGAGCAGTTATCGGATCGCAGTATTGCCGGGTGACGGCATTGGCCCGGAAGTGATGGCCGAAGCCGTCAAGGTGCTGGAAAAGGTGCAGGCCAAATTCGGCCTTGCCTTCGAATATGATCGCCATGACGTGGGCGGCATCGCCATCGACAACCACGGCACCCCGCTGCCGCAAAGCACCATCGCGGGTTGTGAAGCGGCCGATGCCGTGCTGTTTGGCTCGGTGGGCGGCCCGAAATGGGAACATCTGCCCCCCAACGATCAGCCTGAGCGTGGCGCCCTGCTGCCCCTGCGCGCCCACTTCAAGCTGTTCTGCAACCTGCGTCCGGCCCGTATCTATACCGGTCTGGAGCAGTTCTCCCCGCTGCGCGCCGACATCTCCGATCGCGGTTTTGACATCGCCTGTGTGCGCGAGCTGACCGGTGGCATCTACTTCGGCCAACCCAAGGGGCGCGAGGGTGAAGGGGCGAACGAGAGGGCGTTCGACACCGAGGTGTACCATCGCTTCGAGATTGAGCGCATCGCCAAGATTGCCTTTGAGTCGGCGCGGGTGCGCCGTGGCAAGGTCACCTCCATCGACAAGGCCAACGTGCTCGCCTCTTCCATTCTGTGGCGCGAGGTGGTGACGCAAGTTGCCAAGGATTATCCCGATGTCGAACTGAACCATATGTATATCGACAACGCCACTATGCAGCTCATCAAGGATCCGTCCCAGTTCGACGTGCTGCTCTGCTCCAACCTGTTCGGCGACATCCTCTCCGACGAGTGCGCCATGATCACCGGCTCCATGGGACTGCTCCCCTCAGCCAGCCTCAACGAATCGGGCTTCGGCCTGTTCGAGCCGGCCGGTGGCTCGGCGCCGGACATCGCCGGCAAGGGCATTGCCAACCCCATCGCCCAGATCCTCTCCGCCGCCCTGATGCTGCGCTATAGCCTGGGCCAGGAAGCCGCAGCTCAAGCCATCGAGCAGGCCGTGGCCCAGACCCTGGCCGAGGGTTACTTCACCGCCGACCTGCATCAGGCCAGCGCCCGCCATCCGGTGCAGAGCACGTCCGAGATGGGTAGCCAGATCGCCGCCCGGATCTGAGCCGCATAACAGAGAACAAGGAAGAGAGAAGCAATGGCCAAGACCCTCTATCAGAAAGTATTCGACGCCCACGTGGTACGGGAAGTGGAAGGGGAGACCCCCCTCATCTACATCGACCGCCATCTGGTACATGAAGTGACCAGCCCGCAGGCATTCGATGGCCTGCGCGCCATGAACCGCCAGCTGCGCCGCCCGGACCTGACCTGGGCCACCATGGATCACAACGTCTCCACCACCACCAAGGACATCGCCGCCTCCGGCGAGATGGCCCGCATCCAGATGGAGACGCTGGCCGCCAACTGCAAGGAGTTCGGGGTTCGCCTCTACGATCTCAACCACAAATATCAGGGGATCGTCCATGTGATGGGCCCCGAGCTCGGCATTACCCTGCCCGGCACCACCATCGTCTGCGGTGACTCCCACACCGCCACTCACGGCGCCTTCGGTTCGCTGGCGTTCGGTATCGGCACCTCCGAGGTGGAGCATGTGATGGCCACACAGACCCTGAAACAGGGTCGCGCCAAGACCATGCGCATTTCAGTCAACGGCAAGCTGGCGGAGGGCATCAGCGCCAAGGACGTGGTGCTGGCCATTATCGGCAAGGTCGGCCATGCCGGTGGTACCGGCTACGTGGTGGAGTTTGCTGGCGAGGCCATTGCGAGCCTCTCTATGGAAGGGCGGATGACGGTGTGCAACATGGCCATCGAGCTGGGCGCCAAGGCGGGCATGATAGCCCCCGACCAGACCACCATAGACTACATCCGTGGCAAGGAGTTCGCCCCCAAGGGCGAGGCGCTGGAGCAGGCTATCGCCTACTGGCAGAGCCTCAAGAGCGACGCCGATGCCAAGTTTGATGCTGAAGTGGTGCTGGACGCCGCCGATATCGCCCCGCAGGTCACCTGGGGCACCAACCCGGGCCAGGTGATTGCCGTTAATGAACCCATTCCGGCGCCGGAATCCTTTACCGATCTGATGGAGCAGCAGTCAGCCCGCAAGGCGCTCGCCTACATGGACTTGCAGCCGGGCCAGAAGCTCTCCGACGTCGCCATCGACAAGGTGTTCATCGGGTCGTGTACCAACAGCCGCATCGAGGATCTGCGCGCCGCTGCCGCCATCGCTCGCGGTCGCAAGGTAGCCGCTGGCGTGCAGGCGCTGGTGGTGCCGGGTTCCGAGCAGGTGAAGGCGCAGGCCGAAGCCGAGGGTCTGGACAAGATCTTCATCGAGGCCGGTTTTGAGTGGCGCCTGCCCGGCTGCTCCATGTGTCTGGCCATGAACAACGACCGGCTGCAACCGGGAGAGCGCTGCGCCTCCACCAGCAACCGCAACTTCGAAGGGCGTCAGGGCCGCGCCGGCCGCACCCATCTGGTGAGCCCGGCCATGGCCGCCGCTGCCGCCGTCACCGGCCGCTTCGCAGATATTCGCGCACTGTAAGAGGACATTTCGATGACAGGATTCAAACAGCATAAAGGGATCGTTGTCCCCCTCGACAGCGCCAACGTCGACACCGACGCCATCATTCCCAAACAGTTTTTGCAAAAAGTAAACCGCATTGGTTTTGGCAAGCACCTGTTCCACGACTGGCGCTTTCTGGACGATGCCGGCCAGCAGCCAAACCCCGAGTTTGTACTGAACCAGCCGCAATTCGCCGGTGCCAGCATTCTGCTGGCCCGCGAGAACTTCGGCTGCGGGTCTAGTCGCGAGCACGCCCCCTGGGCGCTGGCCGACTACGGCTTCAAGACCATCATAGCCCCGAGCTTTGCCGACATTTTCTACGGCAACGCCATCAACAATGGCATGGTGCCGGTGCGCCTGAAGGAGAAGGAGGTCGATGCCCTGTTCCTGCTGGTGGCCGCCAAACCGGGCATCGAGATCGAGGTGGATCTGGAGGCCAATCAGGTACGTGCAGGTAGCCTCTGCTTCGGTTTCGAGATCGATGAATTCCGCCGTTACTGTCTGCTCAACGGCTTGGATGCCATCGGTCTGACCCTGCAGCACGAGGCCGCCATCAGCGCTTTTGAGGCGAAGCAGCCGAGCTGGATTTAACGCGCCAGTTGCAAAAAAACGAGTAGAATCAACAGGGAGCTTCGGCTCCCTGTTTTACTGTCCGCGACACTTCCCACTTTGGGCCACCGGAACTGGCCCGTGCCACAGGAAAGGATGATGAAGAGACCGACGGCAATTCCTCTGCTCTGTGCCCTGCTGCTTACCCTGCCTGCGGGGGCCAGCCAAACCAGCTTCAACAACAGCCTCGGCCAGATCAGCGTCGGCTGGCAGGATAGCGAAGGCAAACCCCAACAGCTCACCTACCGGCTCGAACAGGGCAAGTTGCCGCCCCTTATCGCCTATCGCCCGGCCAGAATGCAGGAGGAGGTGTTGCAGGTGTTGCTGCGGGAGGTGCGCCAGAACTACCCCGAGGTGCAGTTCACCCTCGCCCGTCCCTCGCTGGAGCTGCATCTGAAAAGCCGCAATCAGGACAAGGCGCGCGAGGCGATGGCCTTTCTGCAGTCCAAGCGGAGCAAAGAGGAGCAGGCGTGGCTGACCAAACACTACTTCCAGTACTTCAACACCCCGGACGGGCAGCTGGCGGTGAAGCAGGACCATGTGCGCATCGCGCTGGAGAGTCGCAGCGGGCTGGCTCCGCTGGCGGATCAACTCAAACAGCAGGGCAGTACCGAAACAGAAGCGCGCCAGAAAACCGTGGCCCATATGCTTACCTTTATCCAGAGCATCCCCTATCAGCAGCTCGACAGCCTGAACGGCAGGCAGGGCAAGGGATTTCTATCTCCCCGTCAGGTGCTGGAGCAGAACCGGGGTGATTGCGACAGCAAGGTAACCCTGATGGCCGCCATGCTGGCCCAGCTCTTTCCCGAGCTGAAACAAGCCATGGTGTTCGTCCCCGGCCATGCCCTGCTGGCCGTTGACCTGCCCGCCAAGCCGGGGGATGTGACCCTCAACTGGCAGGGGCAGAACTACCTGCTGCTCGAACCTACCGGTCCCGCCACCTTGCCTGCGGGCCAAATAGCATCGACCAGCAAAACGCTGGTCGATAGCAAGCAGTTGAGTGTGCAGCCGGTTCAGGAGAAAGGTTAATCCCCTCCCTCTGCCGATAGGGAGAACAAGGATTAACCCTGAGGCAAAAACTCCACCGCCAGCAGCAACCCGCTCTCCTCCTCCAGCACCCGGATAATACGGGCATGGGCTTCAAAGGGAGGCAACAGGTTGTTGTTGGTGGCAAGACTGATCCGGATGGGCTGATTGATGTCGAGCTGGTGTTCAGAGACCGCAATCCCCATGCCGTTGGCACTGAGATCCCGGCAGATCCCCTCCAGCACCAGCTGCTGCTGATAGACGGTGACCGGAGCATTGATGACCATGCGCGCAAAGGCACGCCTTTCCTTGGTATTGGTAAGCACGCGAACATCCTCTGTTGGGTGGGCGTCATCTCATGGGTATTGCACAATTGTGCTGGTCTACCCAAAAGAACGTTAATACAATGCGGTTCGTTTCTCAAACGGGGTGCGGTTTACCGCTGAGATTATACCCGTGTACCTGATCCAGATAATGCTGGCGGAGGAATTTGAGGCATGGCGCTCATTTTTTGCGCCCTCACCCGCTGGCACCTCGTTATTAACAAGTAATAGGGAGTGCCACCCATGAAGACCCTGCTGCTGGTCACCACCGGCCTGCTGTCGGCCAATGTGTTCGCCGCCGACACCCTCACCGTCTATACCTACAGCTCCTTCACTGCCGAGTGGGGTCCAGGACCCAAGATCAAACAGGCCTTCGAGAAAGCGTGCGGCTGCACCCTCAATCTGGTTCCGCTCGAAGATGGGGTCGCCATCCTCAACCGGCTGCGGCTGGAGGGCAACCACAGCAAGGCCGATCTGGTGCTGGGGTTGGATGATGCGCTCATCAGTGAAGCCAAGCAGAGCGGCCTGTTCGCCCCCCATCCCGCCAAGCTGGATGGCATCAAGGTGTCGGGTGGCTGGCAGGATGACACCTTTGTCCCCTACGACTACGGCTACTTCGCATTCGTCTATGACAAGGAGAAGCTCAAGCAGCCGCCCAAGAGCCTGAAAGAGCTGGTGGAGCGCCCCGATCTCAAGGTTATCTATCAGGATCCCCGCACCTCCACCCCGGGGCAGGGGCTGATGCTGTGGATGAAGTCTGTCTACGGCGACAAGGCGCCTGCCGCCTGGGCCGAGCTTGCCAAAAAGACGGTCACCGTCACCAAGGGGTGGTCAGAGGCCTATGGCATGTTCCTCGATGGCGAAGCGGACATGGTGCTCTCCTACACCACCTCTCCGGCCTATCACCTGATTGCCGAGAGCAAGCCCCAGTATCAGGCTGCCGCCTTCGAGGAGGGTCACTACCGTCAGGTAGAAGTGGCTGCCAAGCTGAAGAGCGCCAAACAGGAGAAGCTGGCTGACCAGTTCCTGCAATTTATGGTGAGCCCCGCCTTCCAGAACGAGATCCCGACCGGCAACTGGATGTATCCCGTTATCGACACGCCGCTGCCCAAGGGCTTCGAGCAGATGATCACCGTAGCCAAGCCGCTCGCCTTCAGCAGCGATGAGGTGGCAGCCAATCGCAAAGGATGGATCCGCGAGTGGCTGCAAGCCGTCACCCAGTGAGCCGTCATCTGAAACCACAGGCGCGTCCCCTCTGGTGGTTGCCGGGCAGTGCAGCCACCCTGTTGATCCTGCTGTTATCCCTCGGGCCGCTCGCGGCCCTGCTGTGGCAGGCCGGTTCGCTGGCCCCCCGCACCCTGCTCGCAGATCCTTATCTGCGCCATGTGCTGGGCTTCAGTCTGGGGCAGGCACTGCTCTCCACCCTGCTCAGTCTCGGGCTGGCCATTCCGGTGGCCCGCGCGCTGGCGCGGCGCCGCTTTATTGGTCGCACTCTGCTGATCAAGTTGTTTGGTCTCTCGCTGGTGCTGCCGGTCATCATCGCCATCTTCGGCATAGTAGCGGTACACGGTAAGCAAGGGTGGCTACCGCAACTGTTGCGCTCACTGGGGCTGGATCCCGGCAATTATCTCTACGGTCTGTTTGGTATCCTGCTGGCCCACGTCTTCTTCAATATGCCACTGGCGGCCCGTCTGATGCTGCAGAGCATAGAGAGCATCCCCGAATCGAGCTGGCGCCTTGCCAGCCAGCTTGGCATGCGCTCATCCCACATCTTCCGGCTGCTGGAGTGGCCGCTTATTCGCGGCATATTGCCGGGGCTGGCCAGCCTCATCTTCATGCTCTGCTTCACCAGCTTCACCACAGTGCTGGCGCTGGGGGGCGGGCCGAAATCGACCACCCTGGAGGTGGCCGTCTATCAGGCGCTGCGCTTTGACTTCGATCTCGCCACCGCAGGCGGATTGGCGCTGGTGCAGCTCATCCTGACTGCCGCCCTGCTCGCCCTGCAGCACAAGCTGCAGAGTACCCCGGCCAGCAGGGTGACACCCCGTCGCCCCTGCCTGCGGCCGGATCGCCATCAGCCAGGCACGGCCGTGGTGGATCTGCTCTCGCTCGGTATCGGGCTCGCCATCTTTCTACCACCGCTGCTGGCCATCGTGGTGGCGGGCCTTCACCCCGGCCTGCTGACAGCGCTCACCTCAAGCAAGCTGTGGCAGGCGAGCGGCCAGTCGCTGCTGATTGCGCTGGCGGCGGGCACCCTGGCGACCCTGCTCGGCAGCAGCCTGTTGCTCACCAGCCGTCACCTCAAGGTGCGCACCCGCCAGCGGCGCGCTGCGGCCCTGTGGGAGGCCAGCGGTTCGATGATCCTGATGATCCCGGCCGTGGTGCTCTCTACCGGTCTTTTCATCCTGTTTATGCCGTTCTCTGATGTGTTCGCCCTCGGCCCCTGGCTGGTGGTGCTGGTCAACGCTCTGATGGCGCTACCCTATGTGCTGCGCACCCTCTCCGCCCCCATGCAGCTGGTGGTGCGCCAATACGACCGGCTGGCGGATAGCCTGGGGGTACGTGGCCGGCATCGCCTGCGACTGGTGGAGTGGCCACTGCTGCGCCGCCCGCTGGCACTGGCGATGGCGCTGTCGATGATCCTCTCGCTGGGGGATCTCGGCGCCATCGCCATGTTTGGCAGTCAGGAGCTCACCACCCTGCCCTGGCTGCTCTACCAGCAGCTTGGCAGCTATCGATTGACCGAGGCAGCCGCCACCGCTCTGCTGCTGCTGACGCTCTGTTTCTCCCTGTTCTGGCTGGTGGAGCGGGGTCTTGGAGGAAAACATGCTGAACATTGATATGCTTGCGACCAGCTACCCCGACTGGCGCGTCAGCTTCAGCGCGACCCTGCCCAAGGGAGAGATCACCGCACTGATCGGCCCAAGCGGCGCGGGCAAGTCGACCCTGCTCGGGATGATCGCCGGATTCGTGCCGGTGGAGTCGGGCCGCCTCAGCTTCGATGGCGAAGATCTGCTGCCGCTGGGCCCGGCCGAGCGACCAGTCACCACCCTGTTTCAGGATCACAACCTGTTCCTCCATCTGTCGGTGTTCGACAATATCGCCATCGGCTTGCACCCGGGTCTGCGCCTGAGTGCCGCCCAGCGGGCACAGGTGATCGATGCAGCCGCACGGGTTGGTCTTGGCGAGATGCTAAGCCGCCTGCCGGAGCAGCTCTCCGGCGGCCAGCAGCAGCGG
>NZ_JRJY01000117.1:0-7747 GCF_000801015.1 Aeromonas sp. ZOR0001
GAGGCAGTTGAGGCAGTTGAGGCAGTTGAGGCAGTTGAGGCAGTATCAGAATTCATTAAAAGAAAAGCCGGGACAAGCCCGGCTTTTTCTTTATCACTCAGCAGCTGCTTCAGCAGCGGCCGGGCGGTCTACCAGCTCAATGTAAGCCATTGGGGCGTTGTCGCCAGCACGGAAACCGCATTTCAAAATGCGAGTATAACCGCCGGCGCGCTCCAGGTAGCGCGGGCCCAGTTCATTGAACAGCTTAGCCACGATCGCGTTATCGCGAGTACGGGCAAATGCCAGGCGACGATTAGCAACGCTATCAGTCTTGGCAAGGGTGATCAGCGGTTCAACTACACGACGCAGCTCTTTTGCCTTAGGCAGAGTCGTCTTGATGATCTCATGACGAACCAGGGAGCTGGCCATGTTGCGGAACATTGCCTGACGATGGCTGCTGTTCCGGTTCAGTTGACGACCACTCAAACGATGGCGCATGACCTTATCCTTCTAACTAAATCTGTGAAACCCGTAATCTGGATTACTCGTCAGCGATGCTGGCGGGCGGCCAGTTCTCAAGGCGCATGCCAAGAGACAGACCACGGGAGGCCAACACGTCCTTGATCTCAGTCAGGGACTTCTTACCGAGGTTAGGAGTCTTAAGCAACTCAACTTCGGTACGCTGTACCAGATCACCAATATAGTGGATAGCTTCTGCCTTCAGACAGTTCGCAGAACGAACTGTCAGCTCCAAATCATCGACAGGACGTAGCAGAATCGGATCAAACTCGGGTTTCTCTTCTTTCTTCTCGGGCACGCTGACATCGCGCAGATCCACGAAGGCTTCCAGTTGCTCGGCCAGAATAGTGGCAGAACGACGGATGGCTTCTTCAGGATCCAGGGTACCATTGGTCTCCATGTCGATGACCAGCTTGTCCAAGTCGGTACGCTGTTCCACACGTGCTGCCTCAACATTGTAGGCAATACGAACGATGGGGCTGAACGCGGAGTCCAGCAGCAGGCGACCAATAGGACGCTCTTCATCATCGTTGTGAACACGAGCAGAAGCAGGCACATAACCACGACCGCGCTGAACTTTCAGGCGCATGCTGATTTCAGCATTGGCACCAGTCAGGTGGCAGATTACATGCTCCGGGTTTACGATCTCGACTTCATCACCGTGAGTGATATCACCAGCGGTAACGGGGCCTGTTCCAGACTTGGTCAGGGACAGAGTTACCTCGTCCTTGCCTTCCAGCTTCACAGCGATACCTTTCAGGTTGAGCAGGATTTCAAGAATGTCTTCCTGTACACCTTCTTTGCTGCTGTACTCATGCAGTACCCCGTCAATTTCGACTTCAGTAACTGCACAACCGGGCATAGATGACAGCAAAATACGACGCAGGGCGTTACCCAGCGTGTGACCAAAGCCACGCTCGAGTGGCTCAAGAGTCACTTTCGCATGAGTCGGGCTAACTTGCTCGATGTCAACTAGCCGCGGTTTAAGAAAATCTGTTACAGAACCCAGCATTGTGTCCTCTCTTTAGAAGCTAGCTTTACTTGGAGTAAAGCTCGACGATCAGCTGTTCGTTAATGTCGGCAGACAGGTCGGAACGCTCTGGCAGACGCTTGAAAGCACCTTCCATTTTAGCGGCGTCAACCTCTACCCAAGTCGGCTTCTCACGCTGACCAGCAACTTCCAGGGAAGCTTTGATACGCGCTTGCTTCTTAGCCTTCTCACGAACGCAGATCACGTCCTCAGGGGAAACCTGGAAAGAAGGAATGTTCACAACGCGACCGTTTACCATGATGGCCTTGTGGCTCACCAGCTGACGAGATTCAGCACGAGTAGCGCCGAAGCCCATACGGTAAACAACGTTGTCCAAACGACCTTCCAGCAGCTGCAACAGGTTTTCACCGGTGTTACCCTTTTGACGGGCAGCGTCGCGGTAGTAGTTGCGGAACTGTTTTTCCAATACGCCGTAGATACGACGAACTTTTTGTTTCTCGCGCAGCTGAACACCGTAGTCGGACAGACGCGCTTTACGCGCACCGTGCTGACCAGGGGCGGTGTCAATCTTGCACTTAGAATCAATCGCACGAACACCTGACTTCAGGAAGAGGTCGGTGCCCTCACGACGGCTAAGCTTAAGCTTAGGACCGATATATCTTGCCATCTTCTTTCTCCAACAATCCTAGACCAAGTAGCTACAGCGTTATACGCGGCGCTTCTTGGGAGGACGACAACCGTTGTGCGGGATCGGAGTCACATCAGTAATGTTAGTGATGCGGAAACCAGCCGCGTTCAGGGCGCGGATGGAAGACTCACGACCGGGACCCGGACCTTTGACCATGACTTCCAGGTTCTTGACGCCATATTCTTTGGCCATCTCACCAGCGCGCTCGGCAGCTACCTGAGCAGCGAACGGGGTGGACTTACGAGAACCACGGAAACCGGAACCACCAGAAGTAGCCCAAGACAGAGCATTGCCCTGACGGTCAGTAATGGTCACGATTGTGTTGTTGAAAGATGCATGAACGTGCGCAATACCGTCGCTCACTTGCTTTTTAACGCGCTTGCGAGCACGAGTCGGAGTTTTAGCCATTTTCTACCTTCCCGTTACTTCTTGATAGCCTTGCGCGGACCCTTACGGGTACGAGCGTTGGTCTTGGTACGTTGACCACGAACAGGCAGGCTACGACGGTGACGCAAACCACGGTAGCAACCCAGATCCATCAATCGCTTGATGTTCATGGAAATCTGACGACGCAGGTCACCTTCAACGGTGAATTTACCTACTTGTTCACGCAGACTCTCGATCTGAGCTTCGTCCAGGTCTTTAATTTTCACATTCTCAGCGATACCGGCTGCGGCACAGATGGCCTTGGAGCGGGTACGACCGACGCCATAAATCGCAGTCAAAGCGATGACTGCATGCTTATGGTCAGGAATGTTAATGCCAGCGATACGGGCCACTATTCACTCCTACATATAGTAGATTACGACCACCACAAAGCCCGTGAGCGGATACGTGGCGGTCAACCAATACACAACAAAAGTTGGCTGGCTATATTAGCCAGCACAACTATTTGTTGCAAGTACTAACCGTAAAAAATTAGCCTTGGCGCTGTTTATGCTTTGGCTCGCTGCAAATCACACGCACCACACCGTGACGCTTGATGATCTTGCAGTTACGGCAGATTGCCTTAACGGAAGCACGAACTTTCATTGCTTAACTCCGTAACTACGCCGACCTTTAGCGGCCGTAGCCCTTCAGGTTGGCCTTCCTCAGGACGTCGCCATATTGATGAGACATCATATGGGTTTGTACCTGAGCCATGAAGTCCATGATAACAACCACGATAATCAGCAGCGAAGTGCCACCGAAGTAGAACTGTACGTTCCAGGCAGTCATCAAGAACTGGGGTACCAGACAGATAAAGGTTATATAGAGCGCACCTGCCAATGTCAGGCGAGTCATAACCTTATCGATGTAACGTGCTGTCTGCTCGCCCGGGCGAATCCCCGGGATAAAGGCTCCACTCTTCTTCAGATTATCTGCTGTCTCGCGGGGGTTGAACACCAGCGCGGTATAGAAGAAGCAGAAGAAGATAATGGCTGCTGCATACAGCATCTCGTAAAGCGGTTGACCCGGCTGCAGGACCATAGAGACCTGTTGCAGGATATCAGCTACTTTACCCTCACCCTGACCAAACCAAGAGGTAATGGTCCCTGGGAAGAGGATGATACTGGATGCGAAAATCGCAGGAATCACACCAGCCATATTAACTTTCAACGGCAGATGTGTGCTTTGCGCGGCAAATACCTGGCGGCCTTGTTGACGCTTGGCATAGTTAACGACGATACGACGCTGACCACGCTCCACGAACACCACAAAGTAAGTCACTGCGAAAACAATCAAGCCCAGCAACAACAACAGCAGGATGTGCAATTCCCCTTGACGTGCCTGTTCGGCCGTAGCGCCAATGGCATGCGGCAGACCAGCAACGATACCTGTGAAAATAATCAACGAGATACCATTACCAATCCCACGCTCGGTAATCTGCTCACCCAACCACATCAAAAACATGGTACCGGTGACCAGACTCACAACCGCTGTGAAATAGAAGCCCAGACCCGGATTAGTCACGAGTCCATGCATCATATTCGGCAGACCGGTTGCAATACCAATGGCCTGGAAAGTTCCCAAAACCAGCGTGCCCCAACGGGTATATTGGCTAATCTTGCGACGGCCGGATTCACCTTCTTTCTTGAGTTCAGCAAGAGCGGGGTGAACCACTGTCAGCAGCTGGATAATGATCGATGCCGAAATGTACGGCATGATCCCCAACGCAAGAATAGAAGCACGCGAGAGTGCACCACCACTGAACATGTTGAACATCTCAATGATGGTGCCCTTCTGTTGCTGGAACAACTCGGCCAGTACGGCGGCGTCAATACCAGGAATCGGCACATAAGAGCCTGCACGGAAAACGATAATCGCCCCGAGAACGAAGAGCAGACGGCTCTTCAGTTCACTCAGACCACCCTGTGCTTTAACATCCAATCCTGGTTTCTTAGCCATTGTACTGATTATTCCTCGATTTTACCGCCAGCGGCCTCGATGGCTGCGCGTGCACCTTTGGTGACGGACAGACCACGAACGGTCACAGCACGGTCAATGTTGCCTGACAGAACAACTTTAGCGAACACGATGTTCTTAGTAACAACACCGGCTTGCTTCAGAGTGCTCAGGTCGACCACATCACCTTCTACCAGGGCGATTTCGTTCAGACGCACTTCGGCAGAAACCAAAGATTTGCGAGAGAAGAAACCGAACTTCGGCAGACGGATTTTCAAAGGCATCTGGCCACCTTCGAAACCGTTGCGGACTTTACCGCCACCGGAACGAGAGGTTTGGCCTTTAACACCACGACCACCAGTCTTGCCCAGGCCGGAGCCGATACCACGACCACGACGTTGTTTTTCAGGCTTGGAACCAGCGGCCGGAGACAGAGTGTTCAGACGCATGCTTAGCCCTCCACCTTAACCATGTAATAAACCTGGTTGATCATGCCGCGTACGCAAGGAGTATCTTCCAGCTCAACGGTGTGACCAATGCGACGCAGACCCAGACCACGCAGAGTCGCCTTGTGCTTTGGCAGACGGCCGATAGAGCTGCGAGTTTGAGTTACTTTTACAGTGTTAGCCATGTCGCATTACCCCAGAATTTCTTCAACGCGCAGACCACGCTTGGCAGCGATCTGTTCCGGTGATTGACCGTGAACCAGAGCGTCTACAGTAGCGCGAACAACGTTGATTGGGTTGGTGGAACCGTAGGTCTTGGCCAGCACGTTGTGGATACCGGCAACTTCCAGAACAGCACGCATAGCGCCGCCTGCAATGATACCAGTACCTTGGGAGGCCGGCTTCATGAACACGGTGGAGCCAGAGTGAACACCACGCACCGGGTGGTGCAGAGTGCCGTTGTTCAGCTCAACCTTGTTCAGGTTACGCTTAGCCTGTTCCATTGCTTTTTGAATAGCAGCCGGAACTTCACGGGCTTTACCGTAACCGTAACCTACACGGCCGTTACCATCACCCACCACGGTCAACGCGGTGAAGGACATGATACGACCACCTTTAACAGTTTTCGAAACACGGTTTACTGCAATGAGCTTTTCTTGCAGTTCGCCGGCTTGAGATTCGACTTTAGCCATCTTCGACTCCTAGCTTAGAACTGAAGACCAGCGTCACGTGCGGCAGCTGCCAGGGCAGCGATGCGACCGTGATACTTGAAACCGGAACGATCGAAAGATACGTTCTGAACGCCTTTGGCAATAGCACGCTCAGCGATAGCCTTACCTACAGCGGTAGCAGCATCTGCGTTACCGGTGTATTTCAGAGCTTCACTGATGGCTTTCTCTACTGTGGAAGCAGAGGCCAGAACTTCGGAACCGTTGGCTGCAATAACCTGCGCATAGATATGACGCGGGGTACGGTGAACAACCAGACGGGTAGCTCCCAGTTCCTGCATCTTTTTCCGAGCACGAGTAGCACGACGGAGACGAGCTGCTTTCTTGTCCATAGTGTTACCTTACTTCTTCTTAGCTTCTTTAGTACGCACTTGCTCGTTGGCATAGCGTACACCCTTGCCCTTGTAGGGCTCCGGAGCGCGGTAAGCACGGATATCGGCGGCGACTTGGCCAACCAGCTGCTTGTCGACGCCACGCAGAACGATTTCTGTAGCAGTCGGGCACTCAGCGGTCACACCAGCCGGCAGCGCATGCTCTACCGGGTGAGAGAAGCCCAGAGCCAGCGCAACAGCATTGCCCTTGATGGAGGCTTTATAACCTACACCAACCAGCTGCAGCTTGCGCTCGAAGCCTTGGGTAACACCGATTACCATGTTGTTGACCAATGCACGGGCAGTACCGGCCTGAGCGTCAGCACCAGCGATGCTGCCGCGCGGGGCGAACTTCAGTACATTGTCTTCTTTGGTCACTTCTACACCGGCGTGAATAGAGCGAACCAGAGAACCTTTACCACCTTTGATGGTCAGTTCCTGGCCGTTCAGAGTCACCTCTACGCCAGCAGGAATAGTGACGGGTGCCTTAGCAACACGAGACATTTCCTACCTCCTATTAAGCGACGTAGCAGATGATCTCACCGCCCATGCTTGCTTTGCGAGCAGCACGGTCAGTCATCACACCTTTAGACGTGGACACGATAGCAACACCGAGACCGCCCATAACTTTCGGCAGATCAGTAGTGCGCTTGTAAATACGCAGGCCTGGACGGCTTACGCGTTGGATCAGTTCTACAACTGGCTTGCCCTGGAAATATTTCAGTTCAATTTCCAGTTCCGGCTTCACGTCACCAGCTACGGAGTAGCCAGCGATGTAACCTTCTTCTTTCAGCACTTTGGCGATAGCCACTTTCAGCTTGGAAGAAGGCATGGAAACCGCAACTTTGCTCGCCGCCTGACCGTTACGGATGCGGGTCAGCATATCCGCGATCGGATCTTGCATGCTCATAAGTCTAACTCCCGAGATTCGTTACCAAGAAGCCTTCTTCAGGCCCGGAATTTCGCCCTTCATGGCATGCTCACGCACCTTGATGCGAGACAGGCCAAACTTGCGCAGGAAACCGTGCGGACGACCAGTAATATTGCAACGGTTACGCTGGCGGGACGGACTGGAATCACGGGGCAGCTGTTGCAGTTGCAGTACAGCATCCCAACGCGCTTCTTCAGAAGCGTTCATGTCAACGATGATAGCTTTCAGCTCGGCACGCTTGGTCGCGTACTTGGCTACCAGCTTGGCACGCTTTGCTTCGCGCGCTTTCATGGATGTTTTAGCCATAACCCTAACCTTACTTGCGGAATGGGAAGTTAAAGGCAGCCAGCAGAGCACGGCCTTCTTCATCGGTATTCGCGGAAGTGGTGATGGTGATATCCAGACCACGGACGCGATCGACTTTGTCATAGTCGATTTCCGGGAAGATGATCTGCTCACGCACGCCCATGGAGTAGTTACCACGACCATCGAACGCTTTAGCGTTCAGGCCACGGAAGTCACGGATACGCGGTACGGAGATGCAGATCAGCCGTTCCAGGAACTCCCACATACGCTCGCCACGCAGGGTTACTTTACAACCTATCGGGTAGCCTTCACGAATCTTGAAGCCCGCAACAGATTTGCGAGCTTTGGTGATCAGCGGCTTCTGACCGGAAATGGCAGCCATATCGGCAGCCGCATTTTCCAG